>JBHHXG010000029.1:0-20320 GCA_046756985.1 Mariprofundaceae bacterium
TTTACATTGAATGCCGGCATGCCGTAGCCATTCTCGGCTGCGTGGTCCAGCAGTTGTCTCATTGAAATAAGCGCCATTGTTATCCTCCTTAGAATTTAAAGGGCTTCTACCAGAAATAATCGCCCTGTAGTTTGACCCTTGCGGGCCGTAAAATCAATTGCCCCAATTACTTAAAGACATCTCCAACCTGAACGATCTTCATGGTGTTCGTGCCGCCTGCCTGTCCCATTGGCGTGCCAAGGGAGATGACCACCAGATCATCATGTGTCACCAGCTCATCGTAAAGCATCAGAGACATGACATCGCGCGTGGCCTGCGGCGCATCCTTTTCTCCGTAGTCACCCCTGATCGGCTTCGGAATTACATTCCTGAACAGCGTAACCCGTCCCGCGGTCGTCCGCATGGGCGTTAACGCATAGATGGGAACCTTGCTCAGGTAGCGAGACATATACAATACCGTGTTACCACTCTGTGTGAATGAGGCTATCGCCTTGATCGGCATGGCGTGTGATACGTCCATCACCTGCCTGGCAATGCATTCATCGACAGAGTGAGGCGGGAAATGAGGGTCACGGGTGGATGAGGATGGAAGCACCTTCTGTTTTTCGGTTTCAATGCAGGTACGATGCATAGCCTGAACTGCCTCGACCGGATATTTACCAGCCGCAGTTTCACCAGACAGCATAATCGCATCGGTGCCATCCAGTACGGCATTAGCGACATCATTCACCTCGGCACGCGTCGGAATAGGATTGTTGCACATGGATTCCATCATTTGGGTGGCTACGATGACCGGGCAGTGATAGCGGGGCGCTTTTCTGAGGATGCGCTTCTGGGCCGGCGGCACGGCTGCGTCACCAATCTCCACACCCAAATCGCCGCGCGCGACCATGACAGCATCGGAGGCTTCCAGAATACTTTCCAGATTTTCTACCGCTTCGGCACGTTCGACCTTGGCAATCAGGCCCGCATGGCTACCTTCCGCTTGCACCAGAGAACGCGCATATTCCATATCGGCACCGTCACGAGGGAACGAAATGGCGATATAGTCCACGCCAATGGTGCAGGCGGTTTTAATGTCTTCCTTGTCCTTGTCGGTCAGTGCAGCAGCAGACAGGCCACCGCCGGCGCGGTTGATGCCCTTGTTGTTGGACAGCTCACCGCCAACAACGACAGTGCAGTGAATTTCCTGGCCCTTGACCGCATCAACATCCATGGCAATCAAGCCATCATTTAGCAGCAGGCGTGCACCCGGCCCCACATCGCCGACGAGCGCCTTATAAGTGATGCCGACGCGCTCTTCGTCACCATCATCAAGGCCCAGATTCGCATCGATGATGAACTTCTGACCTGGCTTCAGCTCGGTCTTGCCGTTTTTGAATTTGCCGATACGGATCTTCGGCCCCTGCATGTCAGCCAGAATACCGATACAGACACCGTGTTTCTTGGCAGCAGTACGTACGTTTTCGGCACGTTGTTTGTGCTCTTTTGGCGATCCATGAGAGAAATTAAGGCGTACAATATTAACCCCGGCACCAACCAGCTGGTCCAGCACCTCTGGAGATTCAGAGACCGGGCCGATGGTTGCGACAATTTTGGTTCTGCGAAATTCAGTCACTTAGGCAGCACGTTCCTCGAGCATAGCCACAGCTGGCAGCTTTTTACCCTCCAGAAATTCCAGGAAAGCGCCACCGCCGGTTGAGATATAGGACACGCGGTCAGCGATGTCGTATTTATCGACAGCCGCCAGCGTATCACCGCCACCGGCAATCGAGAATGCCTCAGATTCAGCAATAGCCATGGAGATGGCCTTGGTGCCTTCGCCGAACTGATCGAACTCAAATACGCCTACCGGGCCGTTCCAGACGATGGTGCCGGCTTTTTTCAGGATATCAGCCAGTGCCGCAGCGGAATCCGGACCGATATCGAAGATCATGTCATCATCTTCAACATCGGTAACATTCTTCAGCGTTGCTTCGGCAGTCGGGGAGAACTCCTTGCCGCACACCACATCGGTTGGTACCGGGATATCACCGCCACGTGCTTCAGCGGCAGCAGACAGTGATTTGCAGGTATCAATCAAATCCGCTTCGTATAAGGATTTTCCGACAGGATGACCTGCGGCAGCAATAAAGGTGTTGGCGATACCTCCGCCCACCACCAGTTCATCCACGACCGTGGACAGAGACTCCAGCACAGTCAGCTTTGTTGAAACCTTGGATCCGCCAACGATAGCCACCATCGGACGTGCCGGGTTATCCAGCGCCTTACCCAGAGCTTCCAACTCCCCAGCCAGCAGTGGTCCGGCGCATGCGGTCGGTGCGAACTGGCCGGCACCATGGGTGGAGGCCTGCGCACGATGGGCCGTGCCGAAAGCATCCATGACATATACGTCGCACAGGGCGGCATACTGCCGGGACAGCGCTTCGTCATTTTTCTTTTCACCCTTGTTGAAACGAACATTTTCCAGCAGTACAACCTGGCCATCAGCCACCTCAACATCGCCATCGACATAATCCGCGACCAGTTTAACATCCTGACCGAGTAGTCCGGACATGTGTGCGGCGACAGGCGTCAGCGAGAACTCTTCCGCCGGTTCACCCTCGGTTGGGCGACCAAGATGGGACATAACCATCACCTTCGCACCTGCCTTGACGCAGTGCTCAAGGGTCGGCAAGGAAGCGCGGATGCGCTTGTCACTCGTCACCTTGCCATTGGCAATCGGTACATTCAGGTCCTGACGGATCAGTACGCGCTTGCCAGCCAGATCCAGGTCAGTCATTTTGATTACAGACATTTCTCACTCCTTCGGGCAGGGGCCACACAGTGGATATTGAAGCGTATGGCACCATGATAGATTCAATATTTGGACGTTTGTCGCTGACGGCTTGACCGGGTTTTCTGGTCAAACAACCAGATCAAACCGGCAATGACAAACGTGGGAGCCTCTTTTCACGAAGAGGACTCCCACAGTGTTGCGTTACTAGGCTACGTGACGAACCATGCTCATCATATTGCAGGTGTAGCCGTACTCATTGTCATACCATGCAACAATCTTGACGAAGGTGCCGTCCAGTGCGATACCGGCTCCTGCATCAAACGTGGAGGGCTCCTTCTTACCACGGAAGTCAGTGGATACCACTTTCTCTTCAGTGTAACCGAGAACGCCCTTCATCTCGCCTTCTGAAGCCGCTTTCATGGCAGCACAGATGTCGTCGTAGGAAGCTTCCTTGTTTAGCTCAACGGTCAGATCAACCACGGAAACATCGGAAGTAGGAACACGGAATGCCATACCGGTCAGCTTGCCGTTCAGGTCTGGAAGAACAACACCTACCGCCTTGGCAGCGCCGGTGGATGACGGAATAATATTTTCCAGAATGCCACGGCCGCCGCGCCAGTCTTTCATCGAAGGACCGTCAACCGTCTTCTGTGTTGCGGTGGCGGCGTGAACAGTGGTCATCAGACCACGCTTGATACCATAGTTGTCGTTCAGCACCTTGGCGACAGGCGCCAGACAGTTGGTGGTGCAGGATGCAGCCGAAACGATGGCCTGACCAGCGTAAGTGTTGTGGTTTACACCGTACACAAACATCGGCGTGCCGTCTTTGGAAGGCGCGCTCTGAACCACCTTCTTGGCGCCGGCATCAATATGCGCCTGGCAGGTCTCTTCGGTCAGGAAGAAGCCGGTACACTCCAGGACGATGTCCGCACCAACTTCGTTCCATTTCAGGTTGGCAGGGTCACGTTCCGCCGTCAGGCGAATCTTCTTGCCATTGACAATTAGATTGTTGCCGTCAACGGATACGTCCCCGTCAAAGCGGCCATGAACCGAGTCATACTTCAGCATGTATGCCAGATAATCAGGATCCAGCAGATCGTTTATGGCAACGATTTCCATATCAGTGAAATCCTTTGCCACGGCGCGGAAAGCCATGCGGCCAATGCGGCCAAATCCATTAATACCAATTTTTATCGTCATAGTTATCTCCTCTCCAGTTTATTTTAATAAGTATTTCTGTGCTATGCGACCTCTTTGACGGCTGCGACAACCGCCTTAGTTGTGATTCCAAATTCCTTGAATAGCAGATCGGCCGGCGCAGATTCGCCAAAGGTGTCGATACCGATGACCTTGCCCTTCAAGCCAACATATTTGCCCCAGAAGCCGGTTACGCCTGCTTCTACAGCTACACGTGCGGTAACGGATGCAGGCAGTACGGATTCACGGTATGCATCATCCTGCTCATCAAAAGCTTCACAGCATGGCATGGACACTACACGAACTCTCTTGCCCTGCTTGGCAAGCTCCGCTTGTGCTTCCATGGCCAACTGAACCTCGGAGCCGGTGGCGATAATGATGGCATCCGGGTTGTTACCACACTCCTCGCAGCAGGACAGCACATAGCCACCCCGCCCAATGTTGCCCACCTGCTCATCCGTATAATCATTGCAGGGTAAGCCCTGACGCGTGTAGATCAGGGTTGATGGCAAGCCACTACGCTCAACAGCAGATTTCCATGAAATAGCCGTTTCAACCGCATCACATGGGCGCCATACATGCATACGCGGAATCATGCGAAGTGTTGCGATCTGTTCAACAGGCTGATGGGTCGGACCATCCTCGCCCAGCCCGATGGAGTCATGGGTATAAACAAAGATAGATTGAATCTTCATCAATGCCGCCATGCGCAAAGCATTACGCGCATACTCTGAGAACATCAGGAAGGTTGCTCCAAAAGGAATGGCGCCGCCGTGCAGAGCAATACCGTTCATGGCAGCAGACATGCCGAATTCACGTACGCCCCAGTGCATGTAATTGCCGGCAGGGGTATCCTTGGAGAAGGCCTCTGCACCTGGCCACTTGGTATTGTTCGATGGCGCCAAATCGGCAGAGCCGCCAACAATTTCCGGCAATACGGCAGCAATCTTTCCGATGGTTTTACCTGAAGCCACACGTGTTGCCCAGCCAGGCTTCTCTGCACGAAGCTCGTTGACCCACCCGTTGATGGCTTTGTTCCATCCCTTGGGCAGTTTGCCGTCTATGCGACGTTCGAATTCAGCAGCCAGTTCCGGATACTCCTTGGCATACGCCTTAAAGCGTTTCTGCCAATCTTTCTCGGCTTCGGCACCGGATTTCTTGGCGTTCCAGCCGGCATACACATCTTCAGGGATGTCGAATGGCTGATGGTTCCAGCCAAGTTCCTTGCGTACCAGAGCCACTTCTTCATCGCCCAGCGCTGCGCCGTGGCAGTCATGCGAACCGGCCTTGTTCGGTGAGCCGTAGCCAATGATAGTCTTGCAGCAAATCATGGTTGGCTTGTCGGTTTCAGCCTTGGCAGTTTCAATTGCCTGTTTGATTTCTTCAGCATCATGGCCGTCAACGCCACGGATCACCTGCCAGCCATAAGCTTCGAAACGGGCAGATGTATCATCGGTGAACCAGCCTTCAACCTCACCATCGATGGAGATGCCGTTGTCATCCCAGAAGCAGATCAGCTTGCCCAGCCCCAGTGTGCCGGCCAGTGAACATGCTTCATGAGAAATGCCTTCCATCATGCAGCCATCACCGAGGAACACATAGGTGTTATGATCAACAATGGTGTGGCCCGGTTTGTTGAACTGGCCAGCCTGCATGGCTTCAGCAATAGCCATGCCCACGCCGTTGGTAATACCCTGACCCAGTGGCCCGGTGGTGGTTTCAACACCCGGCGCATATCCGTATTCCGGATGTCCCGGGGTCTTGGAATGCAACTGGCGGAACTGTTTAAGATCTTCGATACTAAGATCGTAACCAGTCAGATGCAGCAGGGAGTAGATCAGCATTGAGCCATGACCGTTGGAAAGAATGAACCGGTCGCGATCCGCCCATTTTGGATTGGCTGGATTGTGCTTCATGTAGTCATTCCAAAGCACCTCGGCGATATCCGCCATGCCCATCGGTGCGCCCGGATGCCCGGAATTAGCCTTTTGGACAGCATCCATTGCAAGTGCGCGAACGGCATTAGCCAAGTGTCTACGATTGTTACTCATATGCTTTTCCCCTTATGCATCATATTAAAAAACTCGAGAACCATACTCAGGATATGTATAATATCTAATCAATAGTTATTATTTTTTTCATAAATAATTTTTATGCATCTCATCAGCCCTTTATCCCTAAGCAGATTAAACTCTCAGACATGCAGTGTGGTCTGGACTCGTCGGATGTTTCCAACCGAACCGGATAGCACGACGGTATCGGTGGTCATAAAACGACCACCTTCATCGTTGCCTGTTTTAACATGGTGGACATATGCTCCGCTGGTAAGGCCTGTGGCAATGAACATTACATCATCAGAGGTGACAAGTTCATCACAAGGGATAATACGGGTTGTGTCGATGCCTTCCTTTTCACACAACTCAATCTCGAAATCCTTTTGCGGTGCCATGCGGCCGAACATTTCCGCACCCATGGCACGTGCCGCACAGGCGGTGACAATGCCTTCCGGTGTGCCGCCAATACCAAACAGGGCATCTGAACCCATATTCAACACGGCCTGAATGGCACCATTGACATCACCATCCGTTGCCAGGCGCACTTTCGCACCGCAGGCATACACGTCTCGGATCAGTTCCTGGTGGCGAGGCTTATCCAGGATAAACACCCTGATTTCCTTGATGTCCTTTCCTAATGCGCTGGCCAGCTGGCCCAGGCGATCAGCGACAGGCGCTTCGGCATCAATCTTGCCGCGTGCCGGCTTTGGATATACTTGCTTATCCATATAGAAACAGGAGCCCGGCTGATACATGGCTCCTGCTGGGGCTGCAGCCAACGTCACAATGGAACCCGGCATATCCTTGGCAAACAGGTTGGTGCCCTCAATCGGGTCTACAGCGATATCGACACCGATACCTTCACCGGTGCCGACTTCCTCACCATCATACAGGGCAGGGGCTTCGTCCTTGGCACCTTCGCCAATCACGACCACGCCTTTCATCTTTACCTTGTTAATTCGTTCACGCATGGCATCCACGGCCAAGCCATCGCCTTCGTCTTTCTGGCCGGAGCCGACAAATGGTGCGCAGGCGCGCGCTGCGGCCTCGCAGACTTCAACGAGATCAATTTTCAGATCGGCAACGCTGGACATAAGTTTTCCCCTTCCCATGAATTTAGCGGAGCGGCACGCTAGCTGATTTTGCTCCATTTTGCGAGTCCAAATTGGGGCTCAAGAGGTTTATGCCGCAAACATAAGCGAAGCGGGCGGTCAATTTGCAGCAAGCAACCGGTTAAGCTGTTGATGTGTGTTACGGTCTGCAGCAGCGAGAACGGAACTTTCCAGTTGTACCCTTGTAAAAGGATCACGATCTTCAAAATCACTGACCATACCGCCCGCTTCGGAGACCAGCAGTGCCCCCGCAGCATAATCCCATAACTTCTGCCGGCCGTGGATAATAAATTGTGCGCGGCCGGCTGCCAGCCAAGCCCATTCCAGTGCGCATGTGCCGATATTACGCTGGCTGCGATAGTGCTTCTCAGTAGCCAGCCGAACAGCAGGGCCATGGGACAGCCGTTTGAAATCAATAAATCCGACCGCATCTTTCAGCTGTTGTGCTGGTGAGGTGTGCAGGGCCGCGCCATTGTTCCATGCTCCTTTTCCCCGTATAGCTGAAAAGGTTTCTCCGCGAACCGGATCATGGATGCAGGCCAGAACAGGCTGGCCATTTTCAATCAGGGCCAGCGATGAAGCAAAAATTGGCAGCGAAGCGACGAAATTGGTCGTGCCATCCAGTGGATCCAGGCACCAGTAGCGTCCATCACTGTTTTCAAGGCACTGTCTTTGTTCTGCGGGCGTCATCTCCTCACCCAGAAAGGCAGTATCCGGATCAATATCCTTCAGACCAGCCTCAATGAGCTCCTGACAAGCCAGATCGATTTTGGTGACGATGGAACCATCGGATTTAATGTTTGTCTCGGTGGTATTCTGGAAGGCAGGCAGTATAATGTTTTGCCCCGCCTGCTTGATCAATGATGCGATATCATCAATATCCGGTGACATGAATTTCCTCCCTGACAGCCAAACTGCATGATCCGGACGATAACAGTAGAGACGGAGAAATCGAAGTGCGTTATGATGCGGGAAAATTGATTCGGGGGATTAAGATGGCACTTAAAGGCAAGATGGTAATTGGTCAGTCCGGAGGTCCGACAGCGGTGATTAATCAGTCGCTGGTTGGCGCGGTTCTGGCGGCAAGAAAAGAGGATGAAATTACCGGTATTCTGGGGGCCAGGCATGGAATCAAGGGCATCATGGAAGAGGCTTTTATTGACCTCTCTACCCAGAGCGAAGCGCAGCTGGAACAGGTTGCCAATACGCCGGCGGCCGCACTCGGCTCGGTACGCCTGAAACCGGGCCAGCCTGAATGCGAGAAGGTGTTTGAGGTGTTCAGGAAGAATGACGTCCGCTATTTCTTTTATATCGGCGGCAACGATTCGGCTGAGACAGCGCATATCATCGCCGAGATGGCAAAAGATGCAAATTACGACTTCTGTACCATGCATATCCCGAAGACCATCGATAACGATCTAAGGGTGACCGATCACTGCCCCGGTTTTGCCTCGGCGGCGAAGTTTGTGGCGCTGGCCTTCATGGGCGATGATCGTGATAACCGCGCACTGTCAGGCGTCAAAATCAATGTCGTCATGGGCCGCCATGCCGGTTTCCTAACTGCCGCTGCCGCTCTGGCGCGTCAGAATGAAGGTGATGGCCCGCATCTGATTTACCTGCCGGAGCGTGTTTTTGACAAGGAACAGTTCAAGCAGGACGTGAGGGATGCTGTAGCCAAACATGGCCGTTGTGTTGTGGCGGCGTCTGAGGGTATTGCCGATGCTGATGGCAATCCGATTGCCAGCACCGGAGAGCGTGATTCGCATGGCAATATCCAGCTTTCCGGTACAGGCGCACTGGGCGATGCTCTGGCTGCACTGGCCAAAGAGGCCCTGCCTGAAGGCGCGCGGGTACGCGCCGATACCTTTGGTTACCTGCAGCGCAGCTATCCGACCATTGTTTCCGAAGTTGATGCCGGTGAGGCGCGCAGGGTGGGCGAGTTTGCCGTCAATCATGCCGTTGCTACCGGTGAGCCGGGCTCTGTAGCCATTCGTCGCCTCAGTTCCGATCCTTACGAGAGCGAGTGTTTCATCACACCATTATCATCGGTGGCGCGTGAGGCGACCGAGATGAAAGATGAATACATCAATGCCGCCGGTAATGACGTGACCGATGCATGGCTGGATTATATACGGCCTCTGGTCGGCGAACTGCCACAGATGGGGAACTTATAGAAAGCGGCTATACTTTACCGATCCATATCAGAAAGTTAAGAATGGGAGGATAGTATGAGGCTATGGTTTGCGATTGGCTTGAGTTTGCTGTTTACTGTCCCGGTATCGGCAACAGAGGTCGAAGGCATTACCGTGCCGAATCAGGCAACGGTTGATGGACAAGCGCTTGTATTGAATGGCGCAGGCGTGCGTACAAAATTCTTTTTTGATATCTATGTTGGCGCGCTTTATCTGCCTGCCAAAACACAGGATGCAAAGCAGGCCATTGATGGCAAAGGCCCTAAGCGCGTGACGATGCATTTTTTATATGATGAAGTCAGTACAAAAAAGCTTACCGATGGCTGGACAGAAGGGTTTGAAAAGAACCAGTCAAAAGATGCAATGGCGAAACTGCGGCCCCGTCTGGATCAGTTCAACACGATGTTTGACGATGCATACAAGGCGGATGTGTTCATATTCGATTTTCTGGCCAATGGGGACACCCGTGTTACGTTAAAGGGTGAGCTTAAAGGCACCATTGCCGGTGAGGACTTCGGCCAAGCCTTGCTGGCCGTATGGCTGGGCAGGAAGCCCGCTGACAAGGGGCTGAAAGAGGCCATGCTGATTGCAGGCAAATAGCCACACAGCCGGACTTCTCACGTTGACTTGATACGGCCCTTTGGACAGGGTTCCGCGCCTTAAATTCTTCAGCCAATATAACCAATGGATTCGTACATAAGGGAGTTGCTGTGAGTTCACAAGGTCAGACATTCCGCATTCAGGTTCGTCCTGAAATCCCCGAGGAACTGAAGCGTCTTGAAGAAATGGCAGATGATTTGTGGTTTGCCTGGAACGCCAAGGCGAGGGGACTGTTTCATCAGATGGATCACAAGCTGTGGACATTGTGTGGTCACAATCCCCGTCTGTTTCTGCGACGCGTTGGCCAGATGCGGTTGGATGAAATGGCATCAGACCGGGCCTTTTTATCAATCTATAACAGCGTCATGGCGGACTACGATTCTTACAAGAGGTCCGAAAATCAGTGGTTTACCGAAAAGTTTGAAGATAAAGATGCATATCAAATTGCCTATTTTTCAGCCGAGTTTGGCTTGCACGAATCGTTGCCGATCTATTCAGGCGGCCTGGGTATTCTGGCAGGCGACCACTGCAAGTCCGCCAGTGACCTGGGTCTTCCCTTTACAGCGGTCGGCCTGCTCTATCGCCATGGTTATTTCATACAAACGATTGACGCGCAGGGCAATCAGATCGCGACCTATCATGATAATCTTTTCGAGGATCTTTGTATTGAACCGGTCAAGGCCGATGATGGCAACGATCTGCTGGTTCAGGTGGAAATGCCCGACTCGACCTTGCATCTGAAAGTCTGGCAGGCGCAGGCTGGGCACATACGAATGGTGCTGCTTGATTCGGACCTCGATGTCGATTATACCGGTCATGAGGATCGTAAAATTACGCACCAGCTCTACGGTGGCGGGCGGGAAAACCGCATCAAACAGGAAATGGCGCTTGGCATCGGTGGCGTACGCGCACTGCGGGCCCTGGGCATCGATCCAAGCGTCTGGCATGCCAATGAAGGTCATGCTGCTTTTACAATTCTGGAACGTATGCGCGAACTTGTGCAGGGGCATGGTTTGAATTTCGATGAGGCGCTGGAAGCCACTGCGGCCTCAACGGTATTTACGACGCACACGCCGGTTCCGGCCGGGCATGATATTTTCCCGCTGGATATGTTTGATAAATATATGGGGCATTATGCCGGCATGCTGGGCGTTTCCACCAAACGCTTGCATGCACTGGGACATGGCGATTTTGGCCATGGCTCCTCCGGATTCAACCAGACGGCGTTGGCGACACACGGTTCTGCCTATCAAAACGGTGTTGCCAAACTGCATGGTGAGGTCAGTTCGCAAATGTTTCATTCCATGTGGCCGGATGTGCCGCCGGAAGAGAACCCCATGACCTCGGTGACCAATGGCGTGCATGCCACAACCTGGCTGGCGCAGGAATGGATCAACACCTTCGATCAGCATTTTGGAAGCGGCTGGCGTGGGCGGTTCCAGGATATGGAGTATTGGGAGTGCATCCATAACATTCCGGATCATTTGTTCTGGAGCATCCACCAGACGAACAAGCAGCGGATGCTGCAATATCTGAGTGAAATGCTGCACCGGCAGGCCGTGCGTAACGGCGAAAGTGCGCAACTGGTACGCGAGATGACGCAAAACTTTGACGTGCGCACGCTGGTCATTGGTTTTGCTCGCCGCTTTGCAACCTATAAGCGCGCCACTCTGTTATTCCATGATGAGAAAAAGTTGCTGGAACTGCTGGATGAAGTTGACCGGCCAATTGTGTTCCTGTTTGCCGGCAAAGCCCATCCGGCCGACAAACCGGGTCAGGAACTACTCCGCCGCGTCCACGAAATTGCTCGCAAGCCAGAGTTTATTGGCCGTATATTAATGCTCGAGGGCTATGACATGACCCTGTCCCGTTACCTGCTTTCCGGGGTTGATGTGTGGTTGAACAATCCCCGCCGCCCGATGGAGGCCAGCGGAACATCAGGCATGAAGGCGGCGATGAATGGAGCGCCGAACCTCTCCATCCTTGACGGCTGGTGGCCAGAAGGTTTCAAGGGGGACAATGGCTGGGTCATTGGTGGCGAGCGCGATATCGAGGACGATGCCCTGCGTGACGATGAAGATGCCGAGTCGCTGTACCAGGCACTCAAATATGACGTGCTACCGCTATACTATCAGCGCGGCGAACGCGGTTTTTCGGAAGGCTGGGTGCAGATAGCCAAACGTGCCATGATTGAAAGCATTCCGTACTTCAACACCGATCGTATGGTGGCGGAGTACACCGAGCGCTTTTATCTGCCCGCTTCGCGTCAGGGTGCTGCCATATGTCAGGATGGGTTTGCCCGCGCCAAAGCACTGGCTGCATGGAAGGCAAAGGTGCGCAAGGCATGGAAGAAGTTGACGCTGGAGGATATTGCCAACAGTCCGGAATACAGCGTCTGGAATTATGGCGATGATATTTGCGTAAGGGTCAAAGCGCATCTGGACGGGCTAAACCCGGACGATGTGCGTATTGAGGCAGTTCTGTTTCGCCCTTCACTGGATGAAGAAGATGTGATGCGTGACGCGGTCGAACTGACCCATGCGGAGGACGGAGTTTTTGTGGCCAATATCCTTCCGGATAATACCGGCAACTTCTCATATAAAATCCGCATGTATCCGAAACACGAAGATTTGCCGCATCCGCATGCGATGGGGCTGATGCTCTATCTATAGGACAGAATTTACAGAGTCGCTCGCACCTTACGCCTGCAAGGCCGTTGCGGCTGCTCCGAAAAGGCCGGCATTGTCGCCCAGCATTGTTTTGCGGACCTGGATTTTGCCGCGCTGTGGAGGAAGCAGTCGGCTCTCCAGCCCCGATGCGATATGGGGGTGCAATAGCTCCCAGGCACCGGTGAGGCCACCGCTTATCGTAACGAGGCGGACATCCAGCAGCTTGATGCATCCGGCAATGGCCTGCCCAAGGTAGGCGCCGGCGTCCTGCAAGATATGATCAGCCAGCGTATCTCCATTCACGGCCAGCGCATGAATCTGACTGGCATCCAGATGCTGTCCGCTGGCTTCATGGTAGCGCGCTGCTATGGCAGTGGCTGAAGCATAGGCTTCCAGGCAGCCCTTAGAGCCGCAGCCGCAGGGCCTGCCGCCAGGCATCAGGCAGAGGTGTCCGATTTCCATGGCCATGCCGCCCTCGCCGGGATATGGCTTACCATCCAGAATCAGGCCGCCACCAATGCCGGTGCCTAGTGTTAAATGCAACAGACTTGGGGCATTTTTGCCCGCGCCAAAGCGAAATTCCCCGACCGCGGCCATCAGGGCATCGTTCTGAACATAGACAGGTTTTCCAAGCTGTTCGGACAAGCGCGCGGCCAGAGGAAAATCTTGCAGCATCGGTATATTGGGCGATGCTGCAAGTACGCCGGTATTTTCGATGAAAAACCCGGGAAAGCCTATGCCAACTGCGCCAATATCTGGTTGCCGTTCAAATATGGAAGCGCACGAATCGGCAAGTGTTTTCACCACATATGTTTCGGTCTGTTCGGATGTCTCAGCCCTGTATTTTGAGAAGTTTATACGTGCCTTTGTCTGTTCCATGATACCCCCCCGGCTGTCAATAAGGGCCATGCGGACATGGGTGCCTCCAGCATCGATGGCCAGCACTTGTCGGGTCAAAGTCATGGATTCAGTAACTGTTTATAGAGCTTCGCATACTGTGTGGCGGATGCATCCCATGATGAATCGCGCCGCAGAGCCCGGCCTTGCAATCTGGACCAGATCTGTTTTTTGTGAAAAACATCCACGGCACGGGAAACAGCTATCCTGAAAGCTTTGGGTGAAGGTTCGTCAAAGGTAAATCCCGTCGAACCGGATTTTGCTGTGGCATAGTCAATCACCGTATCTTTCAGGCCTCCAGTCGCACGAACAACGGGCACCGCACCGTAGCGCATGGCCATCAACTGGCCCAGACCACAGGGTTCAAAGCGCGATGGCATCAGGAAAATATCACTACCGGCATAAATCTTGCGGGCAAGCTCTTCGCTGAAACCACTGAAGAAGAACATCTGCTGCGGATGCTTGTCGGCTAACTTGCGCAACTGCTTTTCATCAGAAGGCTCGCCTGAGCCCAGAATCACCAGCTGATAGCCTGCCTTCATCCATGCCGGAATGCAGTCGATCAGCAGATCTACACCTTTCTGTTCGGCCAGTCGGGAAATCATGGACAGGACAGGCGTTCCGAGACTTTTCGCGAACCCTGCGTGCTGTTGCAAATCGGCCTTGCACATCTTTTTACCCTTGATATTGCCGGCTTTGTAGTTAGCGGCAATCATTGTGTCCGTGGCCGGGTTCCATGCGCCGGTATCCAGACCATTGATGATACCGGCCAGTTTGCCGGCATGGCCCGCAAGGAAACCGTCCAATCCACAACCATAAGCAGGCGTCAGGATTTCTTCGGCATAAGTGGCGCTGACGGTGGTGATGGCGTCAGCAGCGACGACCCCCGCTTTCATGCAGTTGATATGGCCATGAAACTCAAAACCATCATGGTGGAAGTGATGGGTTGGAAGACCGAGTCTGCCCATCCATTCAGCGGGGAAAACACCCTGATATGCCAAATTGTGGATCGTGAAGACGGTTTTTGCCTTGGCAATACGGGCATGATGCTGGTACTGCGTATGCAGCAGCAATGGCACCATGCCGGTTTGCCAGTCATGGCAGTGAATGATATCCACGCCGCGTGAAAGTTGGGCTGCTGCCTCAAGGGCTACACGATTAAACAGAATATAGCGCAGTAGATTATCTTCATAGGCACCGCCTGGTGGGCCATAAATGCCTTCACGGTCAAACAGCGTATCCTGCTCCACAAGAATGAAGCGCAGTCCATCCACCACTGCTTTACGTAAGCGACAGCGATGCTGGATGCCATCGGCCCACATCTCGACGGATTTGCGCATGCTTGTGGTGCGGATGCCGTTTGCCGCCAGATGCCGGCGGTAGAATGGAAGGATGACCGTTACTTTATGACCCACATGCTGCAGGGCATATGGCAGAGAGCCTGCAACGTCGGCAAGCCCCCCTGTTTTGGCCAGCGGCGTTGCTTCTGATGCGATAAAGACAATATTGAGTCCGGCCATGATGGCTCCTTCGATTCTGCTCCCCGAATCATAACAGCTTATATCATGACACAAAAATGCTGTCGTGCCGGGGCGTTATGGCGGGGAAAGATTTCCCGGATTTGATATGCCGGGCACTTCTGCATTAAGATGTAGCCATGTCAAAGATTATCGTGCGTTCTACAAGTGGCGAACATACTTATACGGTCGGGGATGAAGCCACCATCGGCCGCCATCCGAGATGCACGATTTGCCTGCATGATCCGATGATTTCCAAAAGGCATGCAGTCATCCGCCATACAGAAGATGGTTATATATTTGAAGATAGAGGCAGTTCCAACGGCTCTTTCCTCGATGGCGTCCGTGTAAGTCAGCATACGTTAAAAGATGGCGATAAAATCAACATAGGCAAGGCCAGCCTGACTTTTCAGGCCGAAAGTGAAGCCGAAAAGATGGCCAGAATGGTCAGTATTTCCCAGGTTGCCGAGGCCAGCCAGGTGCAGGACCGCATCGAGGTCGCCAGTGTCGAAAACTTTCTCCCCGAAAAGGATGTTGCAGACCTTGGGGTTCTACGTGTGGATTATGAAAAGCTTCGGCTGGGGTATGATCTGTTGCAAAACATCGGCCTTGAACGCGATCTGGATTCAGCATTGGAGAAAGTTACCGAGGCGCTGATTGGTGTCTTTTTTGCTGACCGCTGCGCCATCATGCTGATTGATCCGGGAACGGGAGAGCTTACGCCCAGGTCGGTGCGATCTCAGGGCGGAGACGACAGCAGTGTTTCTATTTCCGGCTCTATTTTGCAGGAAGTGCGCGAGACCAAGACTGCTGTACTGTTGTCCGATGCCAGTCAGGATGAACGCTTTTCACAGGCATCATCGCTGATTATGCAGGGCATTCGTTCGGTGATGTGCGCCCCAATTCTTCACAATGGCGAGTTTCTGGGCGTGGTGCATCTGGACAGTCAGAAAATGCAGTCCTCTTTCACGCGCAAGGATCTGCAGCTCCTTTCGGGCATTGTCCGTTATGTAGCAATGGCAGTAGCCAATGCAAGATTGCTTCACAAAGTCGAAGAGGAAGCCAAAACCCAGGCCCAGTTTGAGCGCCTGCTTTCACCGAGCGTAGTCGAACAGATCATGAGCGGCAAGATCACCATGGAAAAAGGCGGCGAGCTTAGGGATGTGACCATTCTGTTTGCCGATATCCGTGGCTTTACCAGTATGAGCCGCCGCTCCTCGGCAACAAGCATTGTAGCCATGCTGAACAGCTATTTTGAGATCATTGTTGATATCGTGTTCAAGTATAATGGCACGGTAGACAAGTACATCGGTGATGAAATCATGGTGCTGTTTGGTGCCCCGGTCGATGTACCGCGTGCCGCGGACCAGGCTGTGGCCTGCGCTCTGGAGATGCAAAGCGCCATCGAGAAATTCAACCACGAGCGTGAAAGCAGGGGAGAGGAGGCCATCGAGATTGGCATTGGCGTTAATTCCGGCGAGGTTGTAGTCGGCTCCATCGGTTCCAGTCAGACCATGCAGTATACCTGTATTGGCGATGCCGTTAATGTGGCATCACGCCTGACTGGCATGGCCGAGGCAGGTCAGGTGATGATCAGTGAGCACACGCTTGAAAAAATGAAGACAAGAGCCAATTATGAAGTCGTTCCGCCTGCGTCCCTGAAGGGGATTGAGGGCGACCTGAAGGTTTATGCGATCAAGGAACTGCTTGCTGATACAAGGGATCCTGCCTCGCCGACTTCCCAAGGGACACCTGCTGCCTGAACAGGTAAGGATATTTGTAATAAGCAATAACGTTAACGGGGGGAGCAGTGTCTGAGTTAAGCAAGAGCAAAGCGTGGCAAGCGCTCAAGCATCACCAGAAGGAACTGTCCCGAACTCATATGCGCGACCTTTTTAACGAAAACCCGTCGCGCTTTGACACATTCTCGATTTACTTTGGCGACATCCTTCTGGATTACTCCAAGAATATTATTACCGATGAAACAAAGGCCCTGCTGATTGACCTAGCCCATGAAACCGGCGTGTCGGAAGGTATCCGGCGCATGTTTGCGGGTGAAAAAATCAATAACACAGAAGATCGGGCAGTGCTGCATGTGGCGCTGCGCAACCGCTCCAATTACCCCATTCATGTGGACGGACAGGATGTGATGCCGGATGTGAATGCGGTACTGGAGAAGATGCGGGTGTTCGTCGAAGACGTGCGGGAGCGACGGTGGTTGGGATGTACGGGCAAGCCGATCACCGATATTGTCAATATCGGCATTGGTGGCTCCGACTTGGGACCGGTCATGGTCTGTGAAGCGCTCAAGCCGTTTGCCAAGGAAGGGTTGAATGTGCATTTCGTTTCCAATGTGGACGGTACGCAGGTTGTTGAGACGCTGAAGGGCTTAAGCCGCGAAACCACACTGTTTGTCATCGTATCGAAAACCTTCACCACGCAGGAAACGATTACCAATGCAAAGACCGCACGCGACTGGTTTCTGACCCGTGGTGGTACGAAAGGGGCGGTTGCCAAGCACTTTGTCGCTGTGTCAACGAATGCCAAGGCGGTGGCAAATTTCGGCATTGATACTGAACATATGTTCGAGTTCTGGGACTGGGTCGGCGGACGCTATTCGCTGTGGAGTGCTGTAGGCCTTTCCATTGCACTGTATCTTGGTATGGGTTGCTTCGAGAAGCTGCTCGCCGGCGCACATGCCATGGATGAGCATTTCAAAAGCGAACCGCTGGAAGAGAATATGCCGGTGATCATGGCGTTGCTCGGCGTCTGGTATAATAATTTCTGGGGCGCCGATTCCCATGCGATCCTGCCTTATGACCAATACATGCACCGCTTTCCGGCTTATTTCCAGCAAGGGGATATGGAGAGCAATGGCAAGCGGGTGACGCGCGATGGACATGTCGTCGATTATTCAACAGGGCCGATTATCTGGGGTGAACCAGGCACCAATGGTCAGCATGCCTTCTACCAGCTTATCCATCAGGGAACAAAGCTGGTACCGACCGACTTCCTGGCCCCGATCGACACCAAAAACCCGATCGGGCAGCACCATGCGATTCTGCTTTCTAATTTCTTCGCCCAGACCGAGGCGCTGATGCGCGGCAAGAGCGAGGATGAGGTGCGGGTAGAGCTAACTAAGGAGGGGATGAGTGGAGATGCCTTGGAAGCAGCGATACCTCACCGGGTTTTTCCTGGCAACAAACCAAGCAATTCCATTATGTTCCAGAGACTTACGCCGGAGACGCTTGGCACCCTGATCGCCCTGTATGAACACAAGATATTTGTGCAAAGTCTGATATGGAACATCAATGCTTTCGACCAGTGGGGGGTGGAACTGGGCAAGCAATTGGCCAGGAGAATTCTGCCCGAGCTGATGTTTGATGATGAGGTTAGCAGCCACGATGTATCCACCAATAGCCTGATCAATCATTACAAGTCCCACCGCAGGGAATAGGAACATCCGGGGGCATCGCAGGACGCCTGTCTGGCGGGCATTTCCTGCGACAGATGTGAAAAATTTCCGCCTCCGCTCTGTAGGCGGGTATGCTAATATGAGAATATGAACGGACAGGTGAGTACAACCGGGAAAAGTGCCAAATGGATGCCGCTGCCCTTGATAGCGGTGATTCTGATAATTTTTTCGGCATGTGGGTGTGAAACAGACGGTGGGCTGCCGACTTCTGGTCATAATACAGGGAATGGGCCTGCTGAAGTAAATCGTATTGGGCCAGATACTGAATCAGGCAGCCAGGCCCCGGTTATTGCTCCGACCACTGCTTCTGAAATTTCAAATCAGGCGGACACATTACCACAGCTGGGCGATACGAAGCATACAGTCGCAACAGTGTCTAAAAAGAGCGCTGACAAAGCAGCGTCAACGTCCGCGAGCAGTAAGCTAATACCTGAGACGGATGAAAGAGAGGCATCAGACGCAGAAGAGGCCAAGTCAGGCCCGGCCCTTGATATGGATACGCTTGTCGAACGCCTGAAACAGACAAAAGCGATTGGTGTTTTTACAAAGCTTGCCATTCGCAATGATGTGGTGGATCTGGTTGATCTGATTAATGATTACCGGCGGAAATCACTGCTTAAGGCTAAACTTGAATATATAAAGGCACGTTTTGACGGACTGTTTCTGAAGATTGTGGCGCTGCTGGAAAATGATCCCGTCTTGTCGAGGGATATTTATCTGGCCCGCGATACGATCTGGAAGAGTCTATTGGAGGTGAAGGCATGAAAATTAAATTACTGCTCGCCGTATTGATGATATTTGCATGGATTCCGCCTGCCCCGGCTGTGACACTTGCCGAGGATATTGCGACAACGATTATGTTGCGTGGGCATTCCTGCGGTGGCAGGCAGGTTACACAGGTCAGTGAGCGAGAGGACGCAAAAGGCAATAAGACAATCCGGGCAACTTGTCCAAACGGAATCCGCTACCTTATCAAAGTCAGCAATGACGGGCGCGTAAGAGTCAAGCCACTGCGCTAAGACTAAATCCTTGTTCACTGGCTCTAGCTAGGTTTGCGCAGAATGATCAGTTTTTCCTCACTCATTTCCAGCATTGCGGAGCGTATGCCTTCACGCCCGAGCCCGGAATCCTTGGTGCCACCATATGGCATGTGGTCGACGCGCAGTGTCGGAAAATCATTGATGACGATACCGCCGGCTTCGATTTCTTCTGTTGCCGCATGAATGGTGCGCAAATCATGGCTGAATACCGCAGCCTGCAGGCCAAACGGTGAATTATTGATGCGTCTGATGGCTTCATCTGTATCGCTGACCGGCGTGACGGTGACCAGCGGCGCAAACACTTCCTTGCAGCAGACCAGCATGGCATCATGAACGTGAGTTAATACAGTTGGTTCGATAATCTGACCACAACCCTCACGCAGACGCCTGCCGCCACAGGCAATGACAGCGCCGTCAGCGACAGCCTCTTCAATCCAGGCCATGACCCGATCCGCATCCTGTGCGCTAATGAGCGGGCCAGTGATGGTGCCAGCGTCGCGCGGATCACCTGCTTTGGTTGCTTTAGCTGCGGTAACCAGCTTGTCAGTAAAGGTATTGTAAACTTCTTCATGCACATAAATGCGCTGCACGGCGATGCAGGACTGGCCGGCCTGGGCAAAACCGCCGAGAGTAAGTCTTTCAGCAGCCCAGTCCAAATCTGCGGATGCATCCACATAGCTGCCGGAATTGCCACCCAATTCCAGTGTGACACGTTGCTTGTGAGCCATCTTTTTCAACGCCCAGCCGGTTTCAGCACTACCTGTGAAACTGAGCATTTTGATCCGCTC
>JBHHXG010000030.1:0-19389 GCA_046756985.1 Mariprofundaceae bacterium
GTAGATCAAGTTGTGCATCCATAAGCCTATTTTAGCAGCAAAGCCATGATTCGTGAGAAGCTCTAGGCCATTCTGGTCAAAGACTGCCGCTTTTTTCTGTTGCTGCTACACTAAGAAACATGACTCTGGAAAGACCAATATAATGCTTGTTGCTTCCTGATATGGCGGTGCAGGCACAAGGAGGACAAGGCCTATGAAAATAACATCAAGGATCGAGCATAAGGTAGCGCTTATTGATGAGCACAGAACGGTGCTTGAGGCTGCAACTTTGATGACCGAGCAGTATATCGGTTCAGTTGTTGTTACCGGCGCTACAGGAATCAGGGGAATTTTCACCGAACGCGACTTGATGATGAAGGTCGTGGGTGAACGGAAGGATCCGTCACAGGTCAAACTTGCCGATGTGATGCCGGAGGATTCTGTAAAGGTATCACCGAATGAAACCTGTGAGCGTTGCCTGGAACTGATGAAAGAGAATCGTTGCCGCCACCTGTTGGTGTTTAATGGCGATGAGTTCATTGGTCTGGTCTCACTGCGCGATATGGTGGCTCTGATGACTGATGAGAAGGAGGAGATGATATCGCGACTTAAGGAATACATCACCAGCTAGCAGCAATTCCCCGGATTCCCACTGATTATGTCCTGCCACGACTTTCGCCACGGACAATGCCGCCGGCAATTATATGTGCGCTTCGTAAAGGCTCGGGAATACTGCCATTGATGGCAAGGCGTTCGATGAGATTCCGGGCATCGGTCAGTGCAATACCGGCCCTCTGAACATACACCTTTTCGGCAGACTGCATCGGCCCAGCCTTTTCAATCAGAGCCCACTTGCCTTGCCCATTTTTCACCTTTGAAAACAGTGCGTTGCGAATGGCCTGCATATCCGGCATATGGCGAGCAATGACCAGAACCGGTGCAGATAGCGCCTCGTGCAGGGCGTGTATGTCGATGACATTGAAACCGGCCATAGCAATGCCCTGCAACAGGACAGCCTGTATCTGCCTGGCAAAACGGGATTCTCGGATCATGGCAGTAATGACAGTCGTGCTGTCGTCTCCATCATGTTCTACCTGGTTACTTAAAACACCGACAAGGCGGGACTCAGAATAAACCGCACCCACGATCAGCACCTTGTCATCCCGATCCTTGTCAAATGGCGCATCGTCGATACCGATGACATTGGCGTAACGGTTTAAGATGACGCTGGCACTATGTCTCAGGAATATCTATCAGTGGGGGATAGGTTTGCACAACCTTTTGCGGATCGAGCCCGATTTCGGCCGCATATTGGCCAAGGTATCCTTTCAGGTAGACTTTCTCGGGAAAATCGTCTTCCCGCTCGGTCTCGATGGCATAGAGGTATTGTTTGCCGATCTTGGTGTGGTCGGCAATCGAATCAATGGTAATACCTTTTTTCTCGCGGATTTCCTTTAGCAAGGCTCCTGTATATTCGTCGATATCGTCGTATTGCTGTTCGAAGGGTTGCTCGAAGTTTTGTTCAAAATCCTGGTCGGAAACCTTATTTAAATCGCTTTGGAGACTGTCCTGTTCACTGTAATCGCTGAAGCGGATGACCTTTTGATTCTTGCTTGTTTGTGGCTGTTCCGGCCCAGCCTCATCGCCCAGCGATGCATCGTATGCCTTTCGCTTTTCCGGGTCAGATAACACATGGTAGGCCGTTTCGATCTGCGACCGGATCGTTTCGATCTCCTCATCGGAGTACAGGGAGTAAACTGCCAGCGAGTCCTGCTGGTAGGCCAGTTTGGCATGGCGGTACGCATGAATGATGTCCATTGGGCCGGCATTTCGGTTGATCTGAAGCAGTTCGTAGTAATTCTTCGAAGGCCCTTTTTTTTCGTTAATCATTTCGTTGTGAGGAGATTCGGCCATCGTCAGCAGGCGTCCCGGGTCATCAATGTCGCTGCCATGTGATCCAGATTGATTGCCAGTCGGCTCTGGGGGAACTGCGATATAAACGGTTTGCGAAGTCTCAGGGCCTTGAGCACAGAAGTATCGTGATGAAGATAGCCAAGATAATCGACATCCATGCCAAAATAGTTTTTGCAGGCGACCTTGAAGGAGTGGCCCATCTCAATGTCTGATGATTCGATCACCTGGTTAACGATCAGGTGCATATTCATTTTCGACATGGTTTGCGCCAGCTGCGTGCTATGTTCAGGGTGTAACTGGGCCATGGTCGATAGCAGGGCTGCCAGTGTTTTGATCTTTCTCCCTTCCTTGCGCTTTTGGGTAAGTACGTTCTGGATGATGTGTTGTGTTCCAGTGTCAACCGTTTTTAGTTTGCGAATACAAACACATTTCAGGAACCGATACGTGTTCTCAATCGATGTCGGCTCCGGTATGACAGACAGGATACCCCGGTCGGCATGGACAAAGAAATCCAGTGTGTTGAATGTCGTTCCTGCTCCGAGATCAAGGATAATGTAATCCGCAGCGATCTTGCGCAGATTACGTAAAATTTTTATTTTCTGGAAATGCTTGATATTGGCGATCTGAAGTCCGTCAGCAGCGCCACTGATCACACCTATATTGTCGCAGACAGGGGTGATCAGCGCGTTGATGTCCCGGTTGTCCGCGGTAAAGAAATCCGAAAGTGTTTTGTCTGGTTGTCCTATACCAAGGCATGTATGGAGGTTGGCCCCGCCAAGATCGAGATCGACCATGACGACACGTTTCCCCTGTCTGGCTATGGCAAGTCCCAGGTTAGCGGAAACAAAGCTTTTCCCAACGCCTCCCTTACCACTGCCAACCGCCCATATTTTTGGCATTTTTTTGGCTGATGCCGTTTCTCCGGTTGGCGAAAGATGCTGTGATATCAAATTTGTCATCTGTGAAATATTCAGTCGCCCGTAGCCGACCGTGAGGGCTGGTTTGTGCCATGCATCTGACAGAGTTTCTTCATCATTTGACCCCTGAATTCCCGATACGCTGTAACAACAACCCATTGCTTAGCTATGATATACATCACTGTCAAGCAAAAGTGCTGGCGCGGAGAAGTCTGGATGCCTGAAATTCGGGTCGAATGTTATGCCGGTTACAAAGGTGAACAAACGCCTTGCCGTTTCTTTATCGATACACAAAAGGTCGAGGTTATTGAGGTGGTGGATAGCTGGCTGGCACCAGATCACCACTATTTTAAGGTGCGTGGTGATGATGCTTACATTTATATTTTGCGCCATGATATTTCCAGTGATCATTGGGAAATAACCATGTATGAAAAGACTTGCTGAGAGATTCCTTAGAGGCTTTCAGCAGCCTTCCTGATCCGGTTGACTGCATCTTCCAGCGTATCCTGGGCCACCGCATAGGAGAAGCGGATAAAGCCGGGAGCGCCAAAGGCCGTGCCCGGCACCAGCGCCACACCGGTTTCTTCAAGCAGCCATTCGCAGACAACGACGTCATCTTCCAGTACTACGCCAGAGGGCGTCGTTTTATCGAGCCAGCCAGCGACAGACGGAAAGACGTAAAAGGCGCCATCTGGTGTGATGCATTCCATGCCGCGAATGGTGTTAAGTTGCGCAACCAGCCATGTCCGTCGCGCCTCATAGGTACGCACCATTTCTTCCAGTTCATCGGTGGGGCCGGTGAGTGCCGCCAGCGCTGCTTTCTGGGCGATGGCGTTGGGATTGGAAGTGCTTTGGCCCTGCACTTTGCTCATGGCTTTGATGATATGGCCGGGGCCGGCACAGAAGCCGATGCGCCAGCCGGTCATGCAGTAGGCCTTGGAGACGCCATTCAACGTGATGGTACGATCTTTCAGGTCCGGATTGACCTGTGCAAAGGTGGAGAAGGCCTTGCCGTCGAACAGAATCTTTTCGTACATGTCATCGGTCGCGACGGCAATCTCCGGATATCTGCGAAGCACTTCACCCAGTGCCGCAAGATTATCCGCTGAGTAAGCCATGCCGGTTGGGTTTGAGGGGGAATTAAGAAACAGCAGCCGCGTCTTGCCTGTAATGGCCGCTTCCAGTTGATCGCCGGTCAGCTTGAAATCGGCATCTGCTTTTGTATCCACAATCACCGGCGTGCCTTCTGCCAGCAGCACCATATCCGGGTATGAAACCCAGTAGGGCGCCGGGATGACGACTTCATCGTCCGGGTTAATCATCGCCTGTAGCAGGTTGTAGATACACTGCTTGCCGCCGGTGGATACGAGAATCTCGTCCGCGGTGTAGTCCAGATCGTTATCGCGCCTGAACTTTTCGGCAATGGCTTCGCGCAATTCCGGGATGCCGGGTACAGCCGTGTAGCGCGTAAAGCCAGCATCAATCGCCTGTTTCCCTGCCTCACATGCAGCCTTTGGGGTATCGAAGTCAGGTTCCCCAACGGATAAAGAGATAATATCACGGCCTGCGGCGCGCAGTTCGGCGGCTTTGGCCGTAATCGCCAGTGTGGCGGAAGGCTTAACTTGTTGGACCCGTCTGGATAGTTCGATCATGTCATGACTCTGCCATCCGTCTGATTTTCCTCAACCGGTTCGTGCAAAAACCCAAAACAGGTTTTGATTTGACCCATAAAATCGGCCAGTTACAGTGAACAATCCTAGTCGGGCATCGCTGCAACACAAGGGGTCCGCATATTTCAGAGCCGCCTTTATGTTTCTTTCATCTATTGGCCTTATTATGCTGCACCATCATCATATTTTTCCGGAGCCAGCTTGACCGATCAAATTCGTGAAATTCCGTACAACTATACCTCGT
This sequence comes from Mariprofundaceae bacterium, assembly GCA_046756985.1. Lineage (GTDB taxonomy): Bacteria > Pseudomonadota > Zetaproteobacteria > Mariprofundales > Mariprofundaceae > JBHHXG01. The sequence goes on from JBHHXG010000030.1 coordinate 4,725, forward strand.
ATTCCGACCGCGAGATCATTGTCCGTTTTCTGGGTGAGGCAGTCTGGGATGATCTGAATGTGCTTCGTGCCCAGCGGCGTACCGGAAGAAGCGCGCGCATGCTGTTCGATATTCTGGGCGAAGCGTGGGTCGTTGAGCGCAATCCTTTCCTGAAGAACGATCTGTTGCATGATAAAAAACGTCTGGCACGTATGAAGAGGCGACATGGCAGGCGGCTGGAACGTATTATGAATGCTGCTGCCGACAACCCAAGGGCGCAGAAAGTAGGCGCCTGCACCGAAAGTGCACTGAACCGATTCTACGATTGGTTTGATGAAGAGCCGAAACGCAGGCGCAAGGCTAAGCGCTTGTTTGCAAAGCATACACATGCAAACAACATCCATTTTGATGCTTTTACCCTGACGCACCATGCTACCGATGCGACTGACTGGCGATCCCATACGCCATTCTGCGTCATTACGCCGGATACACCGGAAGAGCTTCCGGGACTGATTCGCGCAGCGAAAGAACTGGATTTGACTGTCATTCCACGCGGTGGCGGGACAGGGCTTTGCGGCGGTTCAGTGCCGTTATCTGACGACACTGTCATGATCAATATTGAGAAGCTGGATCAGATCAGCAGCATTGAAGAGCGAGATATCGGCGGGGGCAACAGGGCGAGGACGATTACGGCGCAGGCGGGAGCCGTGACCGGTAAGGTTATGGAAGCCAGCAAGCCACATATTTTTGCGACTGATCCGACCAGCCTGTGGGCCTGTACGATCGGCGGCAATGTGGCGTCCAATGCCGGTGGCAAGCATGCCGTTATCTGGGGCACCTGCGTGGACAATCTATTGTCCTGGAAAATTGTGACACCAGATGGCAACTGGCTCGTTGTCGAACGCATCAATCACAATATGGGTAAAATGCCGGCGGATGAGGATACCCAGTTCCGTCTGACGCGCCTTGAGGCGGATGGCAGGACTCCGTTGGGTGAACCGGAGACATTGACCATTCATGGCTCCACCTACCGCCGTGAAGGGCTTGGCAAGGATGTGACGCGCAAGGCCCTCGGCGGCCTGCCGGGTGTGCAGAAGGAAGGCACGGACGGCTTTATTACCGAGGCGACATTCATATTGCACAGGCCTTTTGTCGTCACGCGCACCGTCTGCTGTGAATTTTTTGGCCATGATCTGACCGAGGCAACACGCGCCATGGTTGAGATCAAGGAGCATGTGGATGCGGCCTCCGGCGTGCATCTGGAAGGCCTGGAGCATTTCGACGAGAAATACGTCAAGGCCATTGATTACATTAGCAAGTCCACGCGTCGCGAGCGACCAAGTGTTGTGCTGTTGATTGATGTGTCCGGCGATGATGAAACAGCCGTGGCGAAGGTCTGTTCCGAAATCAATCGAATTTCGTCCCAAGGCAATGGCGAAGGCTTTGTTGCCGTCAACGAGTCCGACCGCACACGCTTCTGGGGTGATCGTGGGCGCATGGCGGCCATTGCCAGACATACGCGTGCCTTCAAGCTCAACGAAGATGTTGTAATCCCTCTGCATCGCCTCTCCGAGTACAACGATTACGTCGAACGGCTGAATATCGAAAACTCGATCACAAACAAGCTGGACGCCATCGCACTGATTGCAAAGCAGCTTCGCTCTGCCAAGGCCAGGTTGGAATCGGATGATGCGCTGGTCCAATCCGAATTGGGTGTAGAGGACGACGGCTTCCTGTCCGGCAAGTTGGATGAGTGCTTGCAGGTGATCAAGGCAGCAGATGCGCGCTGGCACATGTTCCGGAAGACGCTAGATCATCCCGCATCGGAGGCCGCAGAAGGGCTGCAAGACATCGAATATGATACCAAAGAAGCACTGTTCCGTGTCATTCAGCGCGGCAGTTTGCGCATTTCCTACCGTGCCGAGGTGGAGGCGCCGATTCTGGACCATTTGCGTGGTCATGAGCCGCTGATCGAGGCGGTGAAGCAGGCGCATCAGCAGGCCCTGTCCAGCCGTATTGTTATTGCCACGCATATGCACGCTGGCGATGGCAATGTGCATACCAATATTCCGGTCAATTCCAATGACTACGCAATGATGAAGAAAGCGCACTGCATCGTTAAAAAGATTATGGCCAGAGCGGAAGAACTGGGCGGCGTGATTTCCGGCGAACATGGCATCGGTATTACCAAACTGCCTTATCTGCGCCGCGATTATTTGGAGGAAATGCAGCGCTATCTGGAGCAGGCGGACCCGGAAGCGCTGTTCAATCGTGGCAAGCTGATGCCGGACACCGATCTGTCGCTGGCCTATACGCCGAGTTTCAACCTGCTCGAACTGGAAGCGATGATTCTTGAGGCAGCGGACTTAAGTGAGCTGTCCGAAGAGATTTCACCATGTCTCAGGTGCGGCAAGTGCAAGCCGGTATGCAATACACATTTCCCACGTGCGAGCATGCTGTATTCCCCACGCAATAAGATTCAGGCATCGGGTGCCATCATCGAGGCCTTTCTATATGAATCGCAGACCGGCGGCGGTATTTCGTTTGAACAGTTCGAGGGCCTGCACGATGTAGCCGACCACTGCACGATATGTCACAAATGCGAAGCCCCGTGTCCGGTCAATATTGATTTTGGCATAGTCACCGAACGGATGCGCGCGCTGTTAAGGGACAAGGGCCAGGCACGTTTCAATATCGGCTCGAAGTTGTCACTCGCCTTTCTGGTCATGCAAAACCCGAATGCGGTTGGCCTGATGCGGGAAACAGTCATCCGCTGGGGTTACGCTGGCCACAGGTTACTGCATGGCCTGGCTAAAATAGCCGGCCTGATCAGGAAGACACCTGCTGCCAAGCGTAATCTTGATGGCGTTCAGGCTCAGGTGATCAATTTTGTCGAGCGCCCGCTGCCAAGCCTGCCACTGAAAACCACACGCCAGCGCCTTGGTATTGAAAGCAGCGACAAAAATATGATTCCGGTGCTGCGCGATCCGGACAAGGCCAACGGACGCGCCGTGTTTTATTTTCCCGGCTGCGGCTCCGAGCGCCTGTTCTCGCAGGTGGGACTGGCCACCCAGTCCATGCTCTATGACCTCGGGCTGAATGTCGTGCTGCCGCCGGCCTATCTGTGCTGTGGCTATCCAAGTACGGCCAGCGGCGATCATGAGCGTGGCGACAAGATTACCTACGACAATCGCGTGCTGTTCCACCGGCTGAAGAATGCCTTGTCCTATCTGGACTTTGAGGCCGTCATCGTTTCCTGCGGCACCTGTTACGATCAGCTGACCCGTTATCAACTGGAGCAGGTGTTTCCGGATGCGCCGCTGATTGATATTCATGAGTATCTGATGGCACAGGGCGTCAAAGTGGAAGCCACGGGTGGTACGCAATATATGTACCACGAGCCGTGCCATACGCCGCTAAAACGGCATGGCTCCGAAGCAGCGATTGATGCGCTGCTTGGCTCGGAATCGGTCATGTCCGCCGAATGCTGCGGTGAGGCGGGCACATTGGCCGTCGCCCACCCGGAAATTGCCGGCAAGATTCGCGCCCGCAAGGAAGAGGAAATGGCCAAGGCCAAAGCACAACTGGATGGTGATGGTCAGCAGAAGATTCTGACATCGTGTCCCTCGTGTTTGCAGGGCCTGAGCAGGCTGGAGGGCGAAACCGGCGTGGACGCCGACTACATTGTCATCGAGCTTGCCCGGCATCTGAAGGGCGAAACCTGGCAGCAGGATTTTGTGAAGAGAGTCAAAAACGGCGGCATCGAACGGGTACTGATGTGAGTATATCTGATTCCCGGATGGTATATCTGCTTATGCTGGCATTGGCGCTGATGCTGGCGGGCTGTGCAACAACACCACCGAAAAACCTCACGGACGGCTGTGCCATCTTCAAGGAGAAAGACGACTGGTACGAATATGCCAACGACTCTTTCAAGAAGTGGGGCGTCCCCGTGCATGTGCAGCTGGCCATCATTTATCAGGAATCGCGCTTTCGCGCTCAGGCCAAGGCGCCGAAAGATACGCTGCTCGGGTTTATCCCGTGGGGGCGCAAGTCCTCGGCCTATGGTTACGCCCAGGTGAAGGATGCAACCTGGGACTGGTACATCGACAAGTCCGGCAACTGGGGTGCGGACCGGGATGATTTTGAGGATGTCACTGATTTTATCGGCTGGTATGGCGACTACAGCCATCGCACGCTCGGCATTTCCAAGTGGGATGCCTACAACCAGTATCTGGCTTATCACGAAGGTCACGGCGGCTTTAATCGCAAGACCTACAACAGCAAGCCATGGCTGATCAAAGTGGCGCACAAGGTCGAGCGGCGGGCAGCTAACTACCGGGCGCAGATTGCAGCATGCAAGGATGATCTGGAAGGCTGGAGCCTGTGGCCATTCTAGGGCCGAGAGAAGCAGATTGATGTTAGCGGTAGATCAGAATCAGGTTGCAAAAGACTGGCGGTCGCGCGGTTTCTCCTGTGATGTGTGGACCGACCCGCCGGGACAGCGCTGGGAAGGTTACACGCATACCTCTGATGAACTGGTCATGGTGCTTGAGGGCTCGGTCGAATTTGAGATAGAAGGGCAGGTGCATCATCCCGCCACCGGGGAGGAATTGTTCATTCCCCGCGAGGCGATGCATTCGGTACGCAATATCGGTACGGAAACTTCACGCTGGCTCTACGGATATGCCAATGACTGATTCCGTACTGCGGCTGTTTCCTGCTCCGCAGGAAGAACTGCCTCTTGAGGGTTTGTATCTCGGCCTGAATCTGCAGCGGCAGGCAGCCGAAGGTGATGTGCTGATCTACAGCAACTATATCACCAGCCTTGATGGCCGTATTGCTATCAAAAATCATGATTCCGGCGAATTTGAAGTGCCGAATACCATTGTCAACAAGCGCGACTGGCGGCTATATCAGGAACTGGCGGCGCAATCCGATGTCATGCTTACCAGCGCACGTTATTTTCGGCAGTTGGAAAAAGGGTGCGCGCAGGATCTTTTGCCAGTTGGCCCACGGGACGAATATGCGGACGTGCTGGACTGGCGCAGAACACAGGGATTTGCAGACCAGCCTGCCGTGGCCATTCTCAGCAACAGTCTTGATATTCCGCCCGCCGTACTGGGTGGGATCACTGACCGGGATATTTACGTGTTTACACATGAGGGGGCGGAACCGGGCAAGGTGGCGGCATTGGGGACACAGGGTGTGCGTGTCTGTATAGCCGGCACATCACAGGTGGAAGGGGATCTGTTGAAAGCACAGCTGGCCGGGTTCGGTTTCCGAAGCGCCTACATGATTGCCGGCCCACAAGTGCATCGTACGCTGCTTGCAGCAGGAGCGTTGGATCGTCTGTTTTTGACGACATACCACCGCCTGTTGGGGGGAAGCGAATTTCATACCATGCTGGGTGGCAATCTTCCTACTTCCGTGCGCTGTGAACTGCTGTCACTCTACCTTGATCAGGCACCGGGGCACCCGCAGAGCTTTGCGCAGTTTTCCCTGACCGGATGACGACTCGGTGTTTATGAGGTATTCATGAAATTGCACAATGCGTGCAAAGATGGCCTATGCTTTGCCTATGATTCAAATTTGTAACAAGGGGACTGAATAATGCTGCGCCGCATAGGTATCGGCGGCATGGGCGTGACTTTGGGGATTGCTTACTGGCCCGCTGAAGCGGCGATCCATGCCTGGCTGTTTTCTGAGGGGAGTTTTTTCGACAATCTGATCCATGCCGATGCAAACGAACTGTGGATGCGAACCCTGATCTCCCTGGGTTTTGTTTGTTTTGGTCTGTATGCCCAGCATGCCATGAATCAACATCGGCAGATGTATATGAGACTGAGGAAACAGGACGAGCGTCTCAAGCGGATTATCGATACAGCCCACGACGCCTATATATCCATTGACGAGACAGGCGTGATTACGGGCTGGAATATCCAGGCGGAAAAGATATTCGGCTGGCAGCGGCCTGCAGTGATGGGTCAGCCGTTAGAAAAAGTCATTATCCCTGAACGGCTTCGGGAAGCACACAGACGCGGCATGAAACGCTATATGGAAACTAATATCGGACCTTGGCTGTACAAGCCGGTGCGGACCACAGCCCTGCATAAGGATGGGCATGAATTCCCGGTAGAACTGGTCATTGTTCCCCTGCGGTCGGAAGGCGGACAGGAATTTTTTGCTTTCCTGCGCAAAGTCAATTCATAACATTCGGCGCATCGACGAACAATTCGGGTATCAGGAGGATCGATGGATCAGGTGCATCTATATGGCATCGCCAATTGCGATACAATGAAAAAGGTGCGCCAGTGGTTGCTGGCGCATGGCATTTCATACCAGTTCCACGATTACAAAAAGAAACATTTTTGGATAAATGACAAACCATCATCACGAAAAACTATTCATTGATGGCCCGACTGGGCGGTTGCAGGCACTTTACCAACCGGGTGAAGCGGGAAAGCCGGCTATCGTTGTCTGCCACCCGCACCCGCAGCATGGCGGTACGATGCGCAACAAGGTCGTTTACTGGATTGGTCGCGCCTTTGAAGATATGGGTTGCTCCGTGCTGCGCTTTAATTTTCGTGGTGTGGAACAGAGCGACGGCGCATGGGATGAGGGCAGGGGTGAGGCCTATGATGCGCTGGCCTCACTGGACTGGCTGCATGGCCGGCATGCCGACAGCCCCCTGTGGTTAGCTGGGTTTTCATTTGGTTGCTATGCAGGCCTGCAGGCGGCAAGAGAAGACAAACGGGTGGCGCAGATGTTTGCCGTAGCTCCGGCAGTCAACCACTGGGACTTTTCGTTTATGTATGGAGAAACAAGGGCGCTGGTCGTCGTGCAGGGTACAGATGACGAGATCGTACCGTTTATGGATGTTGCTGCGTGGGCCAAGGGCCAGCCGAACTGTTGTTTCCATGCCATCGAAGGCGCTGGCCACTTTTTCCTGCAGCATATGGAGCAGATGAAGACATCTCTCTTGGCCGGTGTATCCCTGTAGACTGACTATTTGACCATTTTGACCAGTCGGCCAGTTGCCGGCCTTTCATCTTTCCCCATGCCATTGAGTGCAGCAATTCTTTCTGCTGTAAAACGCCCAAGTATATTCTGTGAACGTTCGGCCAGCCGTGGCCATGTATCATCCTTTTTCCAGGTATGCAGCGCGATACGCGGCACATCGCCATCCCTGACCTTGTCATAGCGGTGAAATGAATCATGGATGGCTGAAAAATCGGTGCTGAGTTCCGCATGCTGATCACGCGGCGTCCACATCAGCATGATGTAGGCACGTGGCCCGTCCAGCCAGACCGTCACATCAATGGCGGCCTTGCTCATTTTCGGTGCCGATGCCATGACAAGGCTGCGTGCAAACGGGAAGCCGTGTTTTGTACCGGTTGCGATAGCACCGATGTGGCGCAGCGGGAACAGGGTTTTGAGTATGGTCTCGGCTGGTTCCCGCTTCTGCAATTCTTTGGTGCTTAACTGAAAAAACACCTTTTGTTTGCGTTTGCGTGCTGTCAGGGCCTGCGGCGTATTTTTGATGATCCAGCCTTTCGGAAACTCCAGCTGAATACCCAGATCAGGATGCAGGAAGCGCCGGCCAATGACAGCACCTTCTCGTGGGCTGTCGGCGTAAGGGTAACCGTCCACGGCCTTCAGCATGGGATTGTGGCTGACTTTGGCCTGTTGCTGGCCGGGTAACTGGCTCGCCTTGGCGACAGCATCCTCAATGCGCTGTTTTGTTTCCGGGTGGCTGGCAAAGGCACCGTGATAGTTTTTCACCTTTTCGCCGGCATCCTCCTTTTCCAGCTTGTCAATGTCATCCAGCCGACGGATGGTTTTCAGAATGCGGATCGAAGCATTGACATCATAACCTGCGCGCTGCAAATAGGTCAGGGAAAGCTCATCGGATTCCAGTTCCGCCTGTCGCCCGTAGCCCTGAATGACGGCAGTAGCCAGCAGGTCTGTGAGCAGCGAGGCCCCTTGCGGAATGGGTAGAAAAATGGATGTAATGGCCATGCCCAGCTGATAGGCCTGGGCCTGCGTATATCGTTGAACGGTGTGGCGGGCCGTGACATGACCAATCTCATGGCCCAATACGGCAGCCAGTTCGGCCTCGCTGTTCAAATGGTTCAGCAGTCCGCGGTGGACATAAATATAGCCGCCGGGCAGTGCAAAGGCATTGACGGTACCGTCATCAACAACATGAAAGCGGTAAAACAGTTGCGGGCGATCCGAAACCTGGCCCATACGCTGGCCGACCTCATCGACATAGCGCACAAGCGGATCATTTTTTGGCAGCAGGATCAGTTGATTTGCCACCTGTGCTGCTGCCTGCTGGCCGAGCGACAGTTCCTGCTTCTCGCTCATCAGTACGAATTCCTGGTTGCCGCTGACCGGGTTGGTTGCGCAGGCCTGCAACAGAGCGGCAAGCAGGAGAAGGGGGGCAAGTCGTATCATCATTCGATGATCTCCAGATCATAGGGACTATGCAGGGCAAGATACAATCTGCCGCGGGAAGATGCACGAATGGTGCCGCGAATACGCACGGGCTGCCCTTCCCGCAGGTGTGGCAGGGGATCAAAATAAGTCCGGTATTTGCGTGGTATGCTGACGTTCAGTTCGCCAAGCTGAAAGGCTGCTCTTTTCGAACCCTTTGCCTGTCCCTCAACAATACGGAACTGGCCGATATGCCTGCGCGACACTTGTGACGCATTCAGGACACGGAAGCGGCGGTTCGACCAGATGCCTGTTTTTGCCTGTCGGGCTGTACGCTCTTCCTGCAATAATTGCCCGGCCCAGTGAAAGTTCGGTGCAAAGGTGTAAACATGCGCCAGGCCTTCCCGCACCAGCAGTGCATTGATCCAGGTGCCATCACGCAGCCAGACTTGTGCCAGCAGCCGACCGTAATTGTCATGCCTGTTTTTGTCCGTACGCAGCCGCACAAGCTTTCCCTGCAGCAATTGCACAAGCCTTGTCCTGGCCCGCTTACCGAATGGCTGGCCCGGTTCGATATTATGTGCCACTTCCGGGGTATTGATACCAAGTAGTCTGACTTTTTCACCTTTGGCTGTACGGAAGGTATCGCCATCATAGACATGCGCAACTTCGACCCAGCGGCTTTGTGTGAGTGTCGAAAGCGTGCCGGCCGAACAGGTACAAGCCCAGCACAGCAGATAAAGTAAAAAGAGAGCGCTAGTTCTGGATTTCAATCGTTCCGACAAGTTCGCTGTAAGAATCCATACCATGTTGCTGCAGATATTCGCCTAAGCCCTGCAACACCTTGTTGCATAGCAGCGGGTCATAAAACAGGCCGGTGCCCAGACCAATGGTATCCGATCCCGTGATCGCAAATTCAATGGCATCCTGTGCAGATGTGATGCCGCCCTGACCGAGGATCGGAATATTATGTTTAGCGGCGATAGCCCTTGTCTGGTGGATTTTCCACAATGCCACCGGTTTAATGGCAGGGCCTGAGAGTCCTCCGGAGATGTTGGCCAGTACGGGTTTTCGCGTCCCGGTATCCACTGCCATGCCAACCAGCGTATTAATCACCGACAGTCCGTCCGTACCGGCCTCGATGCACTTACGCGCCGTTTCGGCAACATCGGCATTGTTCGGCGACAGTTTTGTGAGCAGCGGCTTTTTCGTCGCCTTGCGCATGGCTGCAACCACTCTGGCGGCCATATCCGGATTGTTGCCGAAATGAACGCCACCAGCTTTGACATTCGGACAGGAGATGTTGATCTCAATAGCGGTGACCGGTGAATCATCAAAGATGCGCGCCACTTCGGCGTATTCTTCTATCGTTGAGCCATTGGCATTGGCCCAGAACTGGGTTTCGTTGTGCGGTAGTTTCGGTAGCACTTCTTCGACGACAAAGCGTGCGCCGGGATTCTGCAGGCCAATGGCATTGAGCATGCCAGCCGGAGTCTCATAAACACGGTGCGGGGCATTGCCCGCACGGGGCTCAAGCGTGGTCCCTTTGAGAATCACAGCACCGACATCCTTGTTCGAATAGCCTTCGATGCGTGTATATTCATCGCCAAACCCGACACAGCCGGAAAGCAGGACAATTGGTGTCTGCAGTTTCAGGCCGGCAAAATTAACCGACAGATCAGGGGTACGGGCCATGGGCAAAGCATAGCGCTCCTGTCGCTATCGCGATAGCCGACTAGCTTTCTTCTTTTGTCTCCTGCTTGGTCACCAGCACCGGGCAGCGGGCGAAGCGCACGACATGCTCGGCTGTAGCGCCGATCAGTACATGCATCAGGCCGGTATTGCCATGGCTCCCGATCACAATCAGGTCGGCGGGCAGTTTGGCTGCAAAATCACAGATGGCATGTGCAGCCGTGTCAGCGCTTTCCTCGACATGGGCCGTGGTCTGGATTTCGGGCGGACTATTCTGGCAGATGGCATCCAGTTTCTGCTTTGCCGAATCCATCATCTCACGGGTAAAATCTTCCACTGGTGGCAGCATTGCTTCCGGTATGTCCGCATAATATGCCTGAGGGGCGACGATGTGCAGCAGATGCACCTCGGCCGCAAAATGGTCGGCCAGTTCGATAGCGGCGCGCACGGCGTCATTGCTGGGCTCGGAAAAATCGGTTGGCACAAGAATCCGGTGAACAGGGTGCATGATTTGCTCCTTTTTTGTGTTTCTATCCAGTATATAGTCTATTTTAGTGCTAAACTGGGGATACAGGGAAAAGGAGACGTATGATGTATATGCATATTCAAAAATTACTGGCCCTGACCGGGATGTTGTTACTGATGCCTGCATGGGCAGCAGCGGACAAGGCCGTTTCGGCACGGGACAAGCTGACTGATGCAACAGACGTGATCGAAGAGATCATGGCCAGTCCGGATAAGGGGATTCCACGCGACTTACTGAGAAAAGCGGCTGGCATTGCGATTTTTCCGAATGTGATCAAGGCCGGCTTTGTGTTTGGCGGCAAATACGGGCGCGGGGTGATAGTGCACCACAACAAATCCAGTAACCGCTGGTCTGCACCGGGCTTTTTCTCGATTGGCGCGGGCTCCGTCGGCTGGCAGATCGGAGCGCAGTCTACAGACCTGATCCTGCTGATTCGCAGCGAACGGGGTCTGAAGTCACTCATTAAGCATGAGTTCACGCTGGGGGGTGACGCTTCCGTTGCGGCAGGCCCGGTCGGGCGCAAGGCCGAGATGGGCGTGGATGTTGGTTTCAAGGCCGAAATCCTGTCCTATTCGCGCAGCAGGGGTCTGTTTGCCGGACTATCGCTTGAAGGCGCCAAGCTGAACGTGCTGGATGACTATAACAGCGCTTATTACGGCAAGTCGCTTTCAGCCCGCGAGATTCTGTTTGAAGGCAAGGCCAGAGCGCCGAAATCGGGTGTGCGCCTGATCCAGACGCTTAAGAAGTATTCGAAGTAGCCCTAAGTCCGGCTAACAGGCGCTAGAGCGTTGCCTTTGAGGCAAGCAGATTGGCTGCCTGCAGCGTCTGACCGCAGATGTCTCTGGTGGTAGCGGACAAGAGCTCCAGATACGCAGGGGCGATGTCCCCGGCAACCGGCACTGTTGCCGGGTTAAGGCCGGGATAAGCGCGTTCAAACAGCGGCGTGCGCATGCGGCCCGGATTGATGGTATTAAAGCGGATATTCCGGTTGGGCTGTTCGATTTGCCACATCGCTGCGGCATAACCCAGTGCCCGCTTGGCCATGCCATAGCCGTGCCAGTTGGGTTGATCCTTTTCAATCATATCACAGGTCGTAAAAATAACCGATGCAGCCTCGGCACGCTTGAGCAGCGGGAGCATGGCCTGCGTTAACAGATTCGGTGACATCAGATGAATCTCCAGCATGCAGCGGAAGTCGGCTTCTTTGACATACTGCATCGGCGTGCAGCGGTCGAGTGAGCCGGCACAGTGGATTAGTCCATCCAGGTGCGGAATCTGGTCTTTCAGCGCCAGGAACAGCTTGCCGTAATCATCAAACTGCAATAGGTCAAAGGGGATGCACAGGCAGCGGCCGCCTGCCTTTTCAATATGCTGCTGGGTGTTCGCCAGACCATCTTCATTGCGGGCAAGCGCGACCACATCAGCGCCTTCTGCCGCGACAGCGATACTGACAGCCCGGCCCAGCCCAGATGAGGCTCCGGTAACCATGATGATCTGCTTTTCAAAACGTCCAGCCATGTATCACTCCTTAAATCAGGCCGAAACATAACATCCTGTCAGCGCTTCGGCGACGCATGGAGTTTTTGTTGCCGGATCGGTATGCTGCGCACCGATATTCGAATCGGAGGAATCTCTTTTGGCTGATTATCAATACATCTACACCATGCAGGGTGTTGGCAAGACCGTGGCAGGCAAAAAAGAGATATTGAAGGATATTTATCTATCCTTTTTCCCGGGGGCGAAAATTGGCGTACTGGGGCTCAATGGTGCCGGCAAATCCACTTTGTTGCGCATCATGGCGGGTATTGATAACGATTATATCGGCGAAGCCAAGCCTGCGCCGGACATCAAGGTCGGTTATTTGTCGCAGGAGCCGGAGCTTGATCCGGCCAAGGATGTGCGTGGCAATGTCGAGGAGGGTGTTGCCGGGACCAAGAAGTTGCTGGACAAGTTTAATGAAATCTCCGCGAAATTTGCTGAACCAATGAGTGACGATGAGATGAACCGGCTCATTGAGGAGCAGGGCAAGCTGCAGGATAAGATTGACGCAGCCGATGCCTGGGATCTGAAACGCAAGCTGGAGGTTGCCGCCGATGCGCTTCGACTGCCGGACTGGGATGCGGATGTCACAAAGCTCTCCGGCGGGGAACGCCGTCGTGTGGCCCTGTGCCGTCTGCTGCTGTCCAGTCCCGATATGCTGTTGCTTGATGAACCAACCAACCATCTCGATGCCGAGTCTGTGGCCTGGCTGGAACGCTTTCTGCATGATTATAAGGGCACGGTCGTAGCCGTGACGCATGACCGCTATTTCCTGGATAATGTCGCCGGCTGGATTCTTGAACTGGACCGCGGTCGTGGCATCCCGTACGAGGGAAATTATTCAGCCTGGCTGGAGCAGAAAGAAAAACGCCTGACAGTTGAGGAGAAACAGGAAAGCTCTCGCCAGAAGGCAATTCGGCATGAACTGGAGTGGGTGCGGGCAGGGGCAAAGGGCCGGCATGCCAAATCCAAGGCACGCCTGAAGGCCTTTGATGATCTGGCCAGCAAGGAAGTGCAGCAACGCAATGCCACCAAACAGATTTTTATTCCGAGCGGGGAACGTCTGGGAGATTTGGTGATTGAAGCGGAGAATGTCTGTAAGGGTTTTGGCAATACGGAACTGGTCGAAGGCATGAGTTTCAAGCTGCCCCGTGGCGGCATCGTCGGCATTATCGGCGCCAATGGTGCCGGCAAGACGACGCTGTTCCGCATGCTGACGGGTCAGGAAACGGTGGATTCCGGTACGTTGAAGATTGGCGATACAGTGCAGCTTGCCTACGTGGACCAGTCCCGTGACGCCCTTGATCCGGAAAAAACCGTCTGGGAGGAAATTTCCGAAGGTCAGGACAACATTTATCTGGGCAAGATCGAGACAGCCAGTCGCGCCTATTGCGCCCGTTTCAATTTCAAGGGCGGCGACCAGCAGAAGAAAGTTGCAGCGCTATCGGGCGGTGAGCGCAATCGCGTGCATCTGGCCCGGATGCTCAAATCCGGCGGCAATGTGTTGCTGCTTGATGAGCCGACCAACGATCTTGATGTCGAAACCTTGCGAGCGCTGGAAGAGGCGCTGCTCGATTTTGCCGGTTGTGCGGTGATTATCAGCCATGACCGCTGGTTTCTGGACCGCATTGCCACGCATATTCTTGCCTTTGAGGGCGAGGGCCGCGTTGAATGGTTCGAGGGGAATTTTGCCGATTATGAGGCGGATAAGAAAAAACGTCTTGGTGAAGATGCATTGCAGCCGCATCGCATAAAATACAAAAAGCTGGTCTGATCCGGCTTCACCACAGAGGCACAGAGAAAAAACAGGCGAATGGCCAGGAGCCGGTCTGTAGCTATTTTTTTTCAGCTATCACTGGCTCCGTCACAGACGCCTTGAAGCAATAGGCAGTAAGGCAGGCAGCCTTACTCGTTAGCCGATCTCCATCAGGCATTCGTCCGGATTGACGTTGTCGCCTTCAGCCACATGGATGGCCTGAATTGTGCCGGAAACCGGTGCATGCACCGGATTTTCCATCTTCATAGCTTCAACGACAAGCACGGTGTCGCCGGCTTCCACGGCATCGCCTGCAGCAACATTGATGGCGACAATACGGCCAGGCATTGGCGTGGTGACGTCGCTGTCTTTGGTCGCCTTCGGACGCTTGGAGCCCTTGGACGCCTTTTTCACATCAATGCTGCCATCCTTGGTCGGCACAACCTCGGTCAGCGTCTCGACCATGACCTCTTCGAGTACATCATCCACCTTCACATAGAAGGGGCGTACATCCTCGCTCTTGTGGCCTGAGCCCTCGATCCTGATGTGGTATTGTTCGCCGTGAATCGTGATATTGAATTCGGTTGGGGCCAATCCCGGCGTGGCGGGTTCGGCGGCTGGCGCTTGTGTTTCGGGGATATCCAGCGATTCGGGTTTGAACTCACCGGCCTCACGCTCCTCGAAAAACTCCAGCGCAATGGCCGGGAACATGGCATAGGACAACACGTCTT
>JBHHXG010000031.1:0-19343 GCA_046756985.1 Mariprofundaceae bacterium
GAAATACTTGCAACAGATCCGAAGCTGGATGCTGCCCTGAAGCGTCTGCCGGGCCGCAAGGTCATTCATACCAATGGCATCCGCGAGCATGCCGAGCGCATTCTCGAAGCCCTTGGCGTTCTGCATCATTTTGAACGCATCTATGATATCCGTTTCAACGATTACATACCCAAGCCGTGCGGACAGACGCTGACCATGCTGATTGAAGCAGAGGACGCCTCACCGGATCGTACGCTAGTGGTGGATGATATGGCTGACAATCTGGCTGTGGCCTCTGAACTGGGATGTAAAACTGTGTGGATCACCCATGAAAAAGAAAACGGCACATGGGACTACCATGTGCCGTCCATGCATCACCTGGCCAACCGGCTTTCACCAGACTATTGATTCATCTTGTCGAAAAATTCGGCGTTGTTTTTTGTTGAGCTGAGTTTGTCGAGCAGAAACTCCATCGCATCCACCCCATTCATTGGCGACAGAATCTTGCGCAGAATCCAGATTTTCTGAAGATCGTCCTTATCTGTCAGCAATTCTTCCTTGCGAGTGCCTGAGGGCGCAATGTCAATGGCCGGGAAGACGCGTTTGTCCACCAGCTTGCGCTCCAGCTTGATTTCCATGTTACCGGTACCCTTGAACTCCTCAAAGATCACCTCATCCATCTTGCTGCCGGTATCAACCAGGGCTGTGGCAATGATCGTAAGGCTGCCACCGTCTTCAATATTGCGCGCCGCACCAAAGAAACGTTTGGGGCGATGCAGGGCATTGGAATCCACGCCCCCGGACAAAATCTTTCCGGAAGACGGTACAACGGTGTTATAAGCGCGCGCAAGGCGTGTGATGGAATCAAGCAGAATCACAACATCATGACCGTGCTCAACCAGGCGTTTGGCCTTCTCAATCACCATGTCGGCGACCTGAACATGTCGCTGTGCAGGCTCATCAAAAGTTGATGAAATGACTTCACCCTTGACTGACCGCTTCATATCGGTCACTTCCTCAGGTCGCTCATCAATCAGCAATACCATAAGCACTATGTCCGGGTGATTTGCCTCAATTGAATGGGCAATGGACTGCATCATCATCGTCTTGCCGGTCCGTGGCGGCGCGACCAGCAGGCCGCGCTGGCCCTTGCCGATGGGTGAAACCAGATCGATGATGCGACCGGTCATGTCCTTCCTGGTCGGGTCTTCCAACTCCATATGGATACGCTCGTCCGGATACAGCGGCGTCAGGTTGTCAAACAGCACCTTCGTACGGGCAACCTCTGGGTCCTCGCCATTGGTCTGATCGACCGTCTTCAGCGCAAAGTAACGCTCTCCCTTGCGCGGCGGGCGAATCTCACCATTGATGGTATCGCCCTTGCGTAAAAAGAAGCGCCGAATCTGGTGACTGGAAACATAGACATCATCCGGACCAGCAAGATAATTTGCTTCGGAAGAACGCAAGAACCCGAATCCGTCCGGCAATATCTCCAGCACGCCCTCGCTGTAAATCGTACCACCACGCATCGCATGCGCCTTCAAAATAGCAGACACCTGCTCCTGCTTGCGCATACCTGCAACATTTTCAATATCCAGTGACTCGGCCTTCTTGAGCAGCTCTGTAGGACTCATTGCCGACACTTCCCGCAGATGCAAGGTCACGCCTTTGAATTCATCGGAAACAGCCAATTCCTCTTCGGCTTCCACCCGCCGCTTGCGGGGCTTTTCGCCATTACGCTTGCGATTGCGCCCACGCCTGTTTCGATCCTCATCGCGGATTCGATCCTCGGTTCCGGCATTCGTCTTATCCACGGGCTGTGCGCCATGGGTGTCTTTGGCTTCTGTTTCCGTATTTGTATCCTCGGCGGCTATGTTTTTGCGGGCATGCCCACGGCGAGCCGGTTTGTTCACTTCTTTTTTGGCTGCAGCAGGGGCTTCAGAACTTGCTTCAGGGGCTTTGGTGTCATCATTAAGGACAGTTTCAGTGGAAGGCATTTGATCTCCGGTCAATGTATGAAATCTTTGAGTATGGTGGAAAGCCAGCGCAGGGCCTATGTATTAAACTTGTTTTAATCGCTGAATAAAAATCACGAAATCGGCGGGGTCATTGAAAACCACGGCAACGCACCCATTGCTACTTTTATACATGATGCATGTCAACCCCGGGGAGCAAAGCGTTTCAGCAGTATTTCGTGCAGCCGCATAACCTGCTGCTGTAATGTATCCAGATCGGCATCATTCTCGATCAGATAATCCGCCACTTTCCGCCGCTCATCATCGCCGCACTGTTGCGACACCACGGCCTCAAAGTGTTCCGGTGAGCAACCGCGAAGCCCGGTCGCCCGCCGCCGGCGCAAGACAAGATTGGCCAGTACAATGACCACCGCATCCATGCGCTCCACGCCACCGGACTCAATCAATACCGATGCCTCAATCATAACATAGGGAGCATCCTGCCCGGCCAGCCATACCTCTTCCTGCGCCCAGATCAGTGGATGCAGAACCCGGTTTAACCGCTCCGTTGCTGCCTTATTGGAGAAACAGATATGAGCAAGCTTGTGACGATCCAATCCGCCGTTCGCAAGCAGGATTCCCTG
Organism: Mariprofundaceae bacterium; assembly: GCA_046756985.1. GTDB lineage: Bacteria > Pseudomonadota > Zetaproteobacteria > Mariprofundales > Mariprofundaceae > JBHHXG01. Next base: position 2,579 of record JBHHXG010000031.1, read on the forward strand.
TCCGAATTCACTGGCCAGGGCAGCAAGACCTTCGGACCCTGGCCGGGTCACTTCATGCCCGACCTTGTCGAGATCCAGAACCGGCACCCCCAGGCTGGCAAATATTCTTGCCACAGTGCTCTTGCCGCTGCCAATGCCGCCGGTCAGACCTACCGCTGAAGAGCCTGCCTGCACGGCTAAATGCGTGCCAGCGACAGATACCATTGCCATATCTCATGCCCCCACAGCAGCCATAGCATCCCGGCAATGGCAAGATAAGGCCCAAATGGTATCTCGGCCCGCATATGCCTGCGGGATAATAGAAGGTATGCGCCTCCGATAATGGCGCCGGAGAAGGCGGAAACAAAAACAATGAAAGGCAGCGCCTGCCAGCCGAAAAAGGCGCCGAGCATGGCCAATAGTTTGAAATCGCCATAGCCCATGCCTTCGCGTCCGGTCACAAACAGAAAGGCTCGGGCAACCAGCCAGAACAGACTATAACCTGCAATCGCGCCGATCAGGCTGTCGAGAGGATTGCCCGTCCAGAAACTGAGCAGCAACCCAATGGCAATGCCCGGCAAAGTAATGGCATCAGGCAACAGCCCTGTCTCCAGATCAATGAAAGTCAACACCCACAGCAGACTGACCAGTGCCAATGACATGACCAGCTGAGGAGTCAACTCAAAATGCCATGCCAGCACTCCCCAGCTTGCGCCCATCAGAAATTCCAGCAGCGGGTAGCGTATGGCGATCGGGGTATGGCAGTGCCGACAACGCCCGCGCAGCCAAAGATAGGAACACAGCGGCAGGTTATCGTACCAGGCAATACCCTGACCGCAGGCAGGGCAGTGACTGCCTGGAAAAACGACGGACTCGCCCTTTGGGATACGATGAACGCAGACATTGGCAAAACTTCCAAGCAACAGACCCAGCAGAACACATGCGCCAATGAAGATGGCCGTCACTTTTCCGGTGCCTTGATACCTAGCTTCTTCAGGCGATAGCGCAAAGAACGGAAACTGATACCAAGCAATTTTGCGGCTTTGGTGATTTTCCCTCCCGATTCATCCAGCGCCTGACTAATCAGGTCCCTCTCCAGGCCGCCAAGCCAAGTATCCAGATCTTTGGACTGTTTTTTCAGCACTGACAAGGACAGCTCTGAGTCAGGCGCTTCATAGGTATAGATATCATCCAACAGCTGGCGGTCCAGCAGGTTGTCTTTGGACAAAGCCAGCATGCGCTGCAGAAGATTCTCCAACTCGCGAATATTCCCCATGAATGGTAGTTCCGACAGCCTCTCCAAACAGTCCGGCGCAATACTTACCTCTTGCCCGCCCCAGCGTTTGACGAGGATGCCGGCCAGCTCGGGAATATCTTCGCGGTGCTGACGCAAGGGCGGCATATGCACCGGCACCACGTTCAGACGGTAAAACAAATCCTCTCTGAAATGACCCTGTTTGACTTCTTCAGCCAGATCCCGGTTTGTTGCTGCAACCACGCGTACGTCAATCTTGCGTTCTTTATCCTCCCCGACTCTGCGCACATGCATATCCTGAAGTACGCGCAACAGCTTGACCTGGATTGCCAACGGCATTTCACCCACTTCATCGAGAAACAGTGTTCCGTGGTTGGCTGCCTCGATAAGGCCGGATCGGTCCGATTCAGCACCGGTAAATGCTCCACGGCGATAGCCAAACAGCTCCGATTCGAACAGCCCTTCGGGAATCGCCCCACAATGCACTGGCACAAACGGTCCCCCGGCCCGTTCCGAGTGGCGATGCACATAGCGTGCGGCCAATTCCTTGCCGGTTCCGGACTCGCCAGTAATAAGCACCATAAAATTGCATTTTGCTGCGCGCGACAGTCGCTCGCGTACCCGCTGCATGACCTGTGATGTGCCTATTAATGTTTCTTTGGGCGCATCTTCTGTAACAGCAACTGGCCTCGGGCTTTGTGCGGCCTCCAGTGCGCGATCAACGGCCTGACCAAGCTCTTCCCCTGATACCGGCTTGGTCAAATAATCAAAGGCCCCCTCTTTCATCGCCTCCACGGCTGTATCTGTACTGGCATAGGCAGTGAGCAACAACACCTGTGCTTGGGGACAAAGGCGCGCACTCATACGCACAACATCCAGCCCGGCATCGTACCCATCCATGCGCAAATCAGTTAACACAATATCAAAATGCTGCGCCTTGAGCGCCTGCTCCGCTTCAGCCGGCCCGGAGCCGGGCACAACGTGGTGCCCCTTGGCCTCCAAGCCCATAAGCAGCACCCGGCGTGCGTTGTCCTCGTCCTCAACCAGTAAAATATCAGCCATGCTGTTCTCCAACAGTCATACGACCATGCATGATGGATCCGGACACCTTAAAATGGCTTCCCTGCTGATCGCTGTCCACATCTACGTTCCAGCCATTGGCCTGGCATACCTGCCATACTGTCGCCAGCCCCAGGCCTATGCCATCGGTACGCCCGCTTACAAACGGTTTGAATAGCTTTCCTTTCATGTGGTCGGGAACGCCGCCTCCCTGGTCGGATACGAGCAGCTGCCAGGCTGGCTGCTGCCCGTCCCCGGCTATCTCACTTAGCGCTACACTTACTGTGCCCGGCGTATCATTGCTTGTGATTGCATTGCGCAAAAGATTGTCCAGCACCAGACGGAAATGATCCGGATCAATCAGCAAATTTTCCATCTCACTGCTCCACTGAATCGCATATTTATTGTGGAAATCAATCTGCTGAATGGCCGCCCCAATCAGGGCAGGCATATGGGTTTCAACAGGCTCAGGCTGCAGGGGCTGCGCATAGTCCAGCATGTCTGAAACAAGGCGATTCAGCCGCTGCATTTCTTCGGAGATAATGCTCTGAATATCACCGTTCTTTGCTCTTTCCTTCACTGCCATCAACTCAACGGCCTGCGAGATGGTTTGTATAGGATTGCGAATCTCATGCGCCAGCATGGCCGCCATACTGCCCAGCGCGGCCATTTTCTCCTGCTCAACGAGCTTGTGTTCCAGATTCCTGATGTCGCTGATATCCACCAATGTCAGCAACCAGGTCGCCAAATCATCACCCCCCGTCAGTCGCGCCGCTGTTATCAGGTGCACGCGCGCTCCACGCGTCCATTCGCACTGGAAAGGGGTTTGCGGGGCTGCTTGCAGAAACGCGGAAAGATCGCTTAACCCCGACAACAGCGTTGAAACAGACATGCCTGTTATTTCATCCGTTTCAGCAAACATTCTTGTTGCAGCCAGATTCGCATCCTGAACATGTAATGTCCCATCCAGAATGATGACGCCTTCCTGCATCGAAGCCATAACCTGGTCATGCAGTTCTTTCAACTGCCGGTGCTGGCGAATCGCCCTCCGACTTGTATCCTGGAGCCGGGCATGCCGGCGTGCGATGGCGGCCATTACGCCGCCGACAAGCATCAGTGCAGAGGTCTGCAGCAGGATATGCAATGTATCTGCAACCGGCAGGTGGGCCTGCTGCCACCATGAATAGCTGTAAATGGAGACCAGATAGCTGATACATGCCACAACACTGAGCATGATTGCCAGCAATGCGTGAGCCTGGGTACCTGCGGCAACGATGATCAGGCCCAGCAAAAAGGAAAATGGACTTTGTACGCCTCCGGTTGCAAAAATAAGCAGGCCGACCAGCAATACATCGGTTCCCAGCTGGATTGCGGCCTGCACCGGCATGGGGATATATGTTCGGCTAACATATATCTGCAGCAACAGAAAAAGAACAAGGGCGGAAAGCGCCGTAATCAGCAAATCCTGCTGGGTCGCAGTCAGCGCATCAAAGTAGAAATGTGCCGTGAACGCGACAATCAGCCCCGCAGCAACACTGCGGTACAGAATCAGACGAATAGGTTGTGCGGCAAGCGTGCCGGCCCGGAAACGGTTTATTATTCGTTCAATCATTCGAATGCCGGTTCATCTGTAATCTGATATCCAGGCAATGCAGCATCATGCATGCAGCCGGCAATAACCAGAGCAGGAATTACACAATCGAGGCCATCTGGAAGATAGGCAGATACATGGAAATGACCAGCCCGCCGATGACAATGCCAAGAAAGGCCATGATAAACGGCTCCATCAGGGCGGTCATATTATCGACAGCCGTGTCGACTTCCTCTTCATAGAAATCGGCAATCTTGGACAGCATATCTTCCAGGCTCCCGGTCTGTTCACCAATGGAAATCATCTGCGTAACCATCACCGGAAATACGCCGCTGCTTTCCAGGGGCGCGGTTAATGTCTGGCCCTGACTGATCGATTCTTTGGACTGCAGAATCACCTCCTCGATCACTACATTGCCCGAGGTTTCCGCCACGGTATCCAGGCCCTCAAGAATCGGCACGCCGGCAGCAACCAGCGTTGAAAAGGTGCGGCAGAAACGGGCTACAGCAGCCTTGCGCAGCACATCGCCGATTACCGGCAGGTTCAACAACAACTTATCAATCTGGTAACGCCCCTGTGGCGTCTGATAAATGGCCCTGACTGCAAATACCAGAGCAACGGGAAGACCAACGACCAGATACCAGAATTCCACAAAGGCATCTGAAATGGCCATGGCGAGTTTTGTCGGTGCGGGAAGGTCAGCGCCGAAATCAGCAAACATTTCACCAAATACAGGAATCACAAAAATCATCAGAATGGCTGTAACGATGAATGCCACGACGACAATCGCGACGGGATAGACCATGGCGGATTTGATCTTGCCCTTTAATGCCATCGCCTTTTCCTTATAGGTACACAGGCGCAGCAGAATTGTATCGAGAATACCGCCCTGTTCTCCGGCCTCGACCAGCGAACAGGTCAATCGATCAAACTCTTTGGGGAATTTGCGCAGCGTTTCTCCCAGCGGGCTGCCGCCCTCCAGACTCTGACGCACATCCTTGAGCAGCTTGACCATACTTTTTTTCTCGCCGCCGCGCTCGGCCAGCTCGAAACACTGCACCAGCGGCAATCCGGCATTGATCATCGTGGATAATTGCCGGAAAAACACTGTAATATCCTTGTCCGTGACCTTTTCCGGGAACAGCTCAATCTCAATAGGTTTTTTCTTGACCTTGATGTCAATAAGCCCCTGGCGGCGTAATGTAGCCATGGCGATATCCTTGTTGGCCACGTCCATTTCACCGCTTTTGTCCTGCCCCTGCCGGGTCTTTGCTGTCCATGTGAAAATTGCCATCAGTCTGCCACCGTCACCCGTAAACATTCTTCAAGGGAAAGCTCCCCTGATTTTACTTTGTTCAGTGCTGCCATGCGCAGCGTGCTGACACCTTTTGAAACTGCAATGGCATTAATCTCGTTGTCGTTTTTGCCTGCAAACACTGCCGTACGAATCTCATCAAAAATCGGCATGACCTGATAAATACCCGTCCTGCCCTTGTATCCTGTACCGTTACAGACAGCACAACCCTTGCCCTGCATTGGCTTAAAGGTGCCAACTTCGGCCTCGGGCACACCGGCATCAATCAGCGCCGCGGCGGGAATTTCCACCGGCTCGGTGCATTCGCCACATGTCCTGCGTGCCAGGCGCTGTGCCGAGACCAGATTCACCGCCGAGCCGACCAGAAACGATTCGATTCCCATATTGACCAGGCGCGACATGGTTGAAGGGGCATCGTTGGTATGCAGGGTTGCCAGCACGAGATGGCCGGTTAATGCCGCCTTGATGCCGATTGCAGCCGTATCATAATCCCGAATCTCACCGATCAGGATGATATCCGGATCCTGGCGCAGGAAAGAGCGAAGCGCAGCAGGGAAATCCAGTCCGATATCCGGATGCACATTCACCTGATTGATGCCCATAAAGTTGAACTCCACCGGATCTTCTGCAGTGGAAATATTAACCCCCGGCTGGTTCAGTTCGGAAACCGCCGAATACAGGCTGACTGTCTTGCCTGAACCGGTAGGCCCTGTGACCAGTACCATGCCATAGGGCTGGTGAATTGCGTGCTGCAAACGTTTCAGGGCCTGCTCCTCGTAGCCCAGCTTACCCATATCAAGCTGCAGGCTGGATGGGTCCAGCAGGCGCATCACAACCTTCTCGCCAAACAGTGTTGGCAGAACGGATACACGGAAATCCACTGTCTTGGCCTTCGAAAGCCGCAGCTTGATACGCCCGTCCTGCGGCAGTCTGCGCTCGGAAATGTCCAGCCTGGCAAGAATCTTCAGGCGCGAAACAATGGCATCCTTCATCTTCATGGGCGGGCGCATGATTTCATGCAGTACGCCGTCAATGCGGTAGCGCACCCGAAGCACTTTTTCATAGGGCTCGATATGTATATCCGATGCCCCGCGCTTGATAGCATCCAGCAGGACGAGATTAACCAGTTTGACAACAGGTGCCGCCTCGGTTTCTGCCGTGAGGCTGTGCTCATCAAGCTCTGCTTCCGAGGTATCAACAATCTCCATATCGCTGGCGCCGAGATCCGCCATCACGTCTTCCAGCTGTTCGTCGCTGCCGGCAACATCATCCAGTTTTTTCAGCAATTGGCTTTCCTGAACAATTGCCACATCAACCTGACAACCGCTGATAAAGGCTACTTCGTCCAGACTGTTGATATCATAGGGATCCGCTACCGCCAGCGTCAGCACATTGCCCTTACGCTGAATCGGCAACACCATATTTTTGCGCATTACCTCCAGCGAAAGTTTGGCAATATCCGGCTCGATCTCGATCGCCTCCAGATCAACCAGTGGGCGGCCAAAAGACTTGGAGATGAACTGGGCCAACTCCTCCTCGGTAAACAGGTTCTGCTTGACGAGTTGAGAGGTCAGCGTATCGCCATGCAGCTTGGACTCGCGCAGCACATTATCAAGCTGTTCACGGGTGATCCGTTCCTGCCGCAGAAGAATATCGCCCAAACGGGTTTGCTTCATGCATGTACCTCCCAGCCGGATAGTGACAAATGCTGCCGACCAAGCTGCTGTTCCATCCAATGCAGCGCAGATACCCTGTCAGGCATGGCACCCATATGCCAATATACAAATGAAGCGGCCCCCTGTGCAATCAGCATAGGTAATCCATCGGTTGCATGCCGGCCGGCATGCTTGGCCGATACGCAAAATGGCGTCTGGCCATCGCTCTTATAGACAACATCCACAGCCGCTCCGTCCCCGCTCAGTTTGAATGGAAACGATTGCTCCGGGGCATTCAGCCCGATGCTGGTGGTGTTAACCAACAGCCCTGATGCCGAACAGGCCTTGCTCACCGCCGATTGCTCCCATGTTACGGGCGAACATTTGAGTTCGGGGTAATTCTTGCTGGCATGAGTCAGAAATCCATCCAGCCGCGCAGGATTGCGGTTACATACATGCAGGCAGCGCAGCCCCAATCTGGCTACGGCATGCAAAACTGCGCGTGCGGTGCCTCCTGCTCCAAAGATAAGCGCTTCTGCTCCTCTCATTTCAGCACGCAGGCCTGCCAGCACGTCCGTAAAGCCCAGCCAGTCCGTATTGGTCGCCTCCCAGCCGTCTTCACTGCGCCGCACCGTATTCACCGCACCGATACAACAGGCGTCATCATCGGCAGTAACATGCTGAAATACCGTTTCCTTATGTGGTACAGTAACATTAAAGCCCTCCACACCAATGGCCCATAAACCGTCCAGTGCTGTTTTGACCTGCCCGGGAGCAACGCGAAACGGTACATAGACAGCATCCATATCACACTGATGAAGAAACAGCGTCTGAAACAAAGGTGACAGCGAATGTTCTACAGGATAACCCATAATGCCAAACAACTTTGTTTTACCACTGATTTCCACGTCTTCGTTAGCGTAGAACCTCCACCTCATACTGTCAAAGTCCGGCATGTGTCTATGTCATCATTCAACAGTAACGGATTTGGCCAGATTGCGCGGTTGATCGACATCGGTGCCTTTCAGCCGGGCAGCATGGTAGGCAAGCAGCTGCAATGGAATGGTAGCCAGCAAGGGGGCAATAAAGTAGTCGCCTCTGGGGATGCGGATGACGGCCTCAACATGTTGCGGCAACTGCGCTTCAGGCATGTCCGTGATGAGAATGACCCGTGCCCCGCGTGAATGCACCTCTTCAAGATTGGAAAGCACCTTCTCCAGATGGTGCTCCACCGGCGCAATCACGATCACAGGCAGGTTCTCGTCAATCAGTGCGATAGGCCCATGTTTCATTTCCCCGGCGGCATAACCCTCGGCATGCAGATAGGAGATTTCCTTCAGTTTAAGCGCGCCTTCAAGCGCCACCGGGTAACAGGGTCCGCGGCCCAGAAACAGGGAGCCCCGAACACTGCCAAACTCCCCGGCAATTTTTTCGATCTGGCTATCAGCCTGAAGCAGATCGCCCAGTTGGCTGACCAGTTTGTGCAACGACTCCAGCTCTATCTGTACCTGTTCTGTAGACATGGCCCCCGTCCGCTGAGCCAAAGCCAGTGCAAACAGCATCAGCACCGTCAATTGTGCAGTAAATGCCTTTGTCGAGGCGACGCCAATCTCCGGCCCGGCATGCAATTCAATGATGCCTTCCGATTCACGCGCAATTGAAGAATGCGGCACATTCACAAGCGTCAGGGTTCTGTTTCCCGGCGTATGTTCCTTGAACAGGCGTAATGCTTCCAGTGTGTCGGCTGTTTCACCGGATTGCGATAAGGTCATCAACCATGTGTCCGCTCCGATGATCGGATCGCGATAGCGGTATTCTGAAGCAACATCCACTTCAACCGGAATTTGCAGGTAGTGCTCCAGCCAATAACGTGCGGTCAGGGCTGCATGATACGAAGTTCCGCACGCCACCATGACAATACGTCCGGGAAGTTGCGCCTGTTGCAGAAATTCAGCTTCAGGAAAATGAATCGTACCGTCGCTGACATAGGCGCTGAGAATATCAGCTACGACACGCGGCTGCTCATGGATTTCTTTCTCCATGTAATGGCGAAAGCCTCCCTTGTCGACACTGGCCGGCTCCACAGGCATAACCACCCAGGGGCGTGCTGCCGGCTTGCCCTCGGCACTGTAGATCAGGACATCTTCATTCATCGATAAATAGCCGTAGTCGCCTTCTTCAAGATAGAGCACATCATTCACCAGCCCGGCAAGCGCCATGGCATCGGATGCGGCGTAAACCACTTCATCACCACGGCCCAGCAACAGAGGGCTGCCGCGCCGTGCAAACCACAGGTGCTCCTGATCGCCTGCCACCATAGCCACAATGGCAAATGAACCTTCCAGTTCGGTCAGTGTTGCCTGCCATGCCGGCAACGTTTCTCCAACATCCTGGATATGGTGCGAAAACAACCATGGAATAACCTCAGTATCCGTATCTGAAGCAAATGTTGCACCCTGCTCGCGCAAGCGGCAGCGCAGAAGGTCGTGATTTTCGATGATGCCATTATGTACAACAGCTACCGTATCAGAGATGTGCGGATGTGCATTGTACTCGGTTGGAGAGCCATGCGTCGCCCAGCGCGTATGTCCGATGCCACAGTGACCGTACAATGGCTGCTCCTCAAGGACTTTAGCAAGGTTAACCAGCTTGCCGGGCTGTTTACAGGAAGCAAATTCGCCCGCACTGGCTACGCAGATACCGGCACTGTCGTAGCCTCGGTATTCCATGCGCCGCAATCCATCCAGCAACATGGCCTGCACAGGCTTTGCCGCCAGCGCACCGATGATTCCGCACATTACCGCGTTTTCTTCGTCGGGCGCTGCCAGTTCGGCATATGCCGCTGGTCGGGCCTGGCAGACAAGGTCAGTCCTCCTGATGCCACTTGCCGGGTGATGATGCTGCCTGCGCCAATCGTGGCGTCTTCCTTGATCACAACAGGCGCAATCAGCTTGGTATCCGAGCCGATAAACACACGGTCGCCAATGTTCGTCTGGTGCTTGTTAGCACCATCATAATTGCAGGTGATGGTGCCGGCACCGATATTGCAACCGCCGCCCATGATAGTATCGCCGATATAACTCAGATGATTGATTTTACTGCCACGACCGACAACGGACTTCTTGACCTCGACAAAGTTGCCGATATGCACTTCCTCATCCAGTTCCGCACCCGGTCTGAGCCGTGCAAATGGCCCCAGCCTGGTTCCCGAACCGACATTGGCGCCGTGAATATGGCTAAAGGCAAAGACGTTGACCTGATCATCCAGCCATGCATCCACCAGCACGGCATTGGGACCGATACGGCATTCATCCCCAATGCGGGTTGCGCCGATCAGATAACACCCCGCCTGAATGATGGTATCGACACCGATATTGACCGTGGCCTCGATACGCACTGATTCTGGTTTTTCGATCGTCACGCCCTGCATTTGCCAGTCATGGATGATGCGCCGTTGCATCAAATCCTCAATTTCTGCCAGTTGCACGCGGTTGTTCACGCCCTGCATCTCGCCGGCGTCTTCCATCTGCACCGCGTCGACCGCCATACCGCCGTGCAGCGCCAGCGGCACAATGTCCGGCAGATAATACTCTCCCTGGGCGTTGCGATTTCCAAGCTTGTGCAGCAAATCAAACAACACATCATACCGAACACAATAAATGCCGCTGCTTACTTCGCCGATGGCACATTGGTCCCCAGTGGCATCTTTTTCCTCAATAATGCTGTTAATGCGCCCGGTCTCGTCCCGTATAATGCGCCCATAGCCGGACGGGTCATCCGGCTCGGCTGTCAGAACGGTCACAGCCGCATCACCGCTCCGGTGCGCCGCAACAAGCCGGGCCAGCGTTTCACTGCGTAGCAATGGCGTATCGCCGCATACAATCAACACGTCGCGTACGTCCCTGATGACCGACTCGCATTGCTTGACAGCGTGCCCGGTTCCAAGTTGCTTGTCCTGAATCACCCACTCCAGATTTTGCGGCTGGCCAACGTGATCACGTACCATTTCCGAGGCATGGCCGGTGACCAGAGCAATGCCTTTGGGACGCAGTTTCTCAACCGTTTGCAACACATAATCAATCATCGCCCGTCCCAATACCCGATGCAGCACCTTGGGCATATTGGAGCGCATGCGCTTGCCCTTGCCTGCCGCCAGTACACAAACCTGTAAATCAGGATGATGAAAATTCGAAGCCATACCTTCCTCCAACCATGAATACGTTTGACTGAAACCCGTGAAAAATCCGGAGGTTCCTGCAGCATACCAATGCAAAAGGGTCGCACAATGTGCGACCCCTTGCAAAGCGTGCCGGAAGGCTATTTCTTTTTCTTTTTACGCAGCCAGACCAGACGTGCAGTCATCATGGCCAGCTCGGCTTCAGCCAAGGCGTAGTCAATATCATCCTTTTTGTCCGCCAATGTCTCCTGAGCCTTGCGCTCTGCCTCTTTGGCGGTGGCTTCATCAATATCTGCTGCCCGTTCTGCAGTATCTGCCAGGACGGTAATGGAATCCGGCTGCACTTCAATAAATCCGCCGGAAATAAAGACTTCATCCACGTCATCACCTTTGCTGATACGCAGTTCACCAGGCCTCAGGGCACTAAGCAGAGGCGTATGCTTGGGCATGATGCCCAGCTCCCCGCCCTCGCCCGGCGCAACCAGAAAATCGGCTTCGCCGCGGTAAACCTCGCGTTCGGCCGTGGCCACCAGCACCTGTATCATTGACGTCATCAGCCTTTCGCCGCCATTTTCTCAGCTTTTGCAACGGCTTCTTCGATGCCGCCAACCATGTAGAAAGCCTGCTCCGGCAGGTGATCATATTCACCGGCGAGAATACCTTTGAAGCTTTTGATGGTTTCATCGCGCTTGGCATACACACCCGGAGAACCAGTAAACACTTCTGCAACATGGAACGGTTGTGACAGAAAGCGCTGAATCTTGCGTGCACGTGCCACAGTCAGTTTATCCTCATCCGACAATTCATCCATGCCTAGAATGGCAATAATATCCTGCAGTTCTTTATAGCGTTGCAGTGTCTGCTGCACACCCTGAGCGACTTCATAGTGTTCTAAGCCGACAATCTTCGGATCAAGCTGCCGCGATGTTGAATCAAGCGGATCCACCGCCGGGTAAATGCCCAGCTCTGCGATCTGGCGGGAGAGCACGATGGTTGAGTCCAGATGTGCGAACGTGGTTGCAGGTGCCGGATCAGTCAGATCATCGGCCGGCACATACACGGCCTGTACGGATGTAATGGAACCGGTCTTTGTCGAAGCAATACGTTCCTGCAGGCGACCCATTTCTTCAGCTAAGGTTGGCTGATAACCCACTGCAGATGGCATGCGGCCAAGCAGGGCTGATACTTCCACGCCAGCCAGTGAATAGCGGTAGATGTTATCAATGAAGATCAGTACGTCGCGGCCTTCATCTCGGAAATATTCTGCCATGGTCAGGCCAGTCAGCGCCACGCGCAGGCGGTTGCCCGGAGGCTCGTTCATCTGGCCATAAACCAGCGCAACCTTGTCCAGCACGCCGGACTCTTTCATTTCATAGTAAAAGTCGTTGCCTTCACGGGTACGTTCGCCCACACCAGCAAAAACCGAGTAACCACCATGTGCTTTCGCGATATTGTTGATCAGCTCCATCATGTTCACGGTCTTGCCCACACCGGCACCACCAAACAGTCCAACCTTACCACCCTTGGCAATCGGAGCCATCAGGTCGATAACCTTAATACCGGTTTCGAGAATCTCCTGCGCGGGTGACAGTTCATCAAAAGCAGGTGCTGTGCGATGGATTTCCCAGCGGCCTTCGGACTTCACGTTCTCACCGTCAAAGTCGATTCCTTCGCCAAGCACATTCATAATGCGGCCCAGCGTTGCCTTGCCGACCGGCACTTTGATTGTCGCGCCAGTATCACTGACTTCCATGCCGCGCTTCAGCCCGTCCGTGGAACCCATGGCAACAGAACGGACTGTGTTATCGCCCAGATGCTGCTGCACTTCCAGCGTCAGCTTCGGGTCAGACATAACCAGCGCATTATATATATTCGGCAACTCACCTGCCTTGAAGCGAATGTCCACAACCGGACCGATAACCTGAACAATGGTACCTGTACTCATTTTCTGACCTCTCTTAAAATCTAAACTGTTTAACCGGCCGCAGCTGCACCGGCACAAATCTCTGCAAGCTCCTGCGTAATTGCCGCTTGCCTGGCCTTGTTATATGTAATGCTCAGATCCTTGACGATCTCCTTGGCATTATCTGTTGCAGCCTTCATCGCTACCATACGGGCTGACTGCTCGCAGGCCTTGTTCTCAAGTACGCCGTGGTAGACGATAGACTCAACATAGCGCTTCAGAACGCCTTCCAGCACATCTTTTGCCTCGGGCTCATAAATATAGTCCCAGTAGGCAGACTCTTCTTCCTCAGGCAACGGGCAAGGCAACAGACGCATCGCTGTGGGTTCCTGTGTCATGGTGTTGACGAATTCACTGTACACCAGATGCACTTCGTCCAGATCGCCATTCATGTAACGATCCATCACCAGAGTAACGATTCCCAGAATATCGGTCAGTTCCGGTGTGTCGGAAATATTCTCGATAACACCCTGAATATCAGCACCAACACGGCGCATGAACATGCCTGCACGCCGGCCAAGGGTGAACACTTCAATCTCGGATTTCTGTGCCTTCATCAATTGTAATGCGGTCTTAAGGGTGTTGGTGTTCAGGCCGCCACAAAGACCTTTATCCGTCGTTATGGCAATAACACCGACTTTCCTGATCTCATCGCGCTCGACCAGAAACGGGTGCTTATACTCCGGATGCGCCTTCATAAGATTGCCAACCACACGCTTTACGCCCTCGGAATATGAGCGCGCTGCTATCACACGATCCTGCGCCTTGCGCATCTTTGACGCCGCCACCATTTCCATAGCCTTGGTGATCTTGCCAGTGTTCTGGATCGCCTTGATCTGAGTGCGAATTTCCTTGGCTGAAGCCATCGCTAAATCCTTAGTAGGTTCCGGTTGACTTGAAGCCGGCGACCGCCTTCTTCAGGCCTTCCTCGGCCTTCTCATTCAGTGCCGGGGCCTCATTCAGTCCCTTCACCAGATCGTCATGCTGTGAATTCAGGCAGGCAAGATAAGCCTTCTCAAAAGCCACAACCTTATTTGCTTCCACATCATCCAGATCGCCATTATTCAGCGCGTACAGTACGGCTGTCATCTCGGCAACAGACAGCGGATTGTTTTCATCCTGTTTCAGGATTTCCATGCCACGCTTACCACGCTCGATCTGCATGCGGGTCGCCTCGTCCAGGTCAGAAGCAAACTGGGCAAAAGCAGCCAGTTCCCGATACTGAGCCAGATCAAGTCGCAAACCGCCGCCCACGCTCTTCATGGCCTTGGTCTGGGCCGCACCACCCACACGTGATACGGACAGACCTGCATTAATTGCCGGACGCTGGCCTGCATTGAACAAACTGGTTTCCAGGAAAATCTGCCCATCGGTAATCGAAATCACATTGGTCGGAACAAAGGCTGACACATCTCCTTCCTGCGTCTCGATGATCGGCAGCGCGGTCAGTGAACCGGTCTTGCCCTTGACCTTGCCCTTGGTGAATTTCTCCACATAGGTCTCATCAACACGTGAAGCGCGCTCCAGCAGGCGTGAATGCAGATAAAACACATCGCCCGGATACGCCTCACGGCCTGGAGGACGGCGGAGAATCAGGGACACCTGACGATAGGCCCATGCCTGTTTGGTCAAGTCATCATAAATAATCAGCGCATCTTCACCACGGTCACGGAAATACTCGCCCATCGTGCAGCCGGAGTATGGTGCAATATATTGCATTGCTGCCGATTCTGATGCAGAGGCGGAAACAATAATCGTATTGTCCAATGCGCCATGCTCTTTCAGCGTACGCACGACATTGGCAACCGTAGATGCCTTCTGACCCACAGCAACATAGACACAGGTTACGCCGGTATCCTGCTGGTTGATAATGGTATCAATGGCGATTGCTGTTTTACCGGTCTGGCGGTCACCGATAATCAGCTCACGCTGGCCGCGGCCAATCGGAACCATCGAGTCAATAGCCTTGATACCTGTCTGCAATGGCTGATCCACGCTCTTGCGCTCAATCACACCCGGTGCGATTTTCTCAACTGCGTCATGTTCGGCAGCCTTGATCGGGCCCTTGCCATCAATCGGCTGGCCCAGCGCATTCACAACGCGCCCTTTCATTTGCGGTCCAACGGGAACCTCAAATATCTTGCCGGTGCACTTGACTTCATCGCCTTCAGAAAGCTCTGTGAACTCACCAAAGACCACGGCGCCAACGCTGTCCTCCTCCAGATTGAGCACCATACCCATTGTGCCGCCCGGGAACTCCAGCATTTCGCCAGCCATGGCGCCGGACAGACCATGAATCAGGGCAACACCATCGCCAACCGAAATGATGCGGCCAACGTTTGCGTCAGCGGCCCCGGCTTCAAAGCCCTTGATCTGTTCCTTAATGATCGAACTGATTTCTGCGGTATCAAGCTTCATATCTACTTCCTCTAAATCTTCTCAGTCAGTCTTTCTAAATCAGGCTGCCAGCGAGCGATGCAGCCCGGCCAGCTTTGTGCGCAATGAGTAATCAATCTTGCGATCACCCACATTGATAATCAAACCACCCAGGATGCTGGCATCCTCTGTCACTTTTAAACGAACCTTCTTGCCAATCAGCTTGGCCAGCGCAGCCGAGACCTTGCTCTGCAAATCTGCATCCATCTTGATTGCTGATACAACTTCGGCTTCCACTTCGCTTTCAGCCCGGTGAATCATTTCCTCAAGCAATGATGAAATTTCCGGCAGCAGCGTAGCCTTATTACGCTCACAAAGCATCTCGGCAAGGCGCCTGCCTTCAGCAGACAGCTTTCCGACAGCCTTTTCCAGCACAGCCAATTTTACAGCGGCGGGGTATTGCGGAGAGGCCAGAAATGCCTGCACTTCTTCAGCACATGCGACAGCCGCAAGCGTTGTCACATCTTTGCGCACACCAACGCCTTCCTGCTCAAGATCAAACAGCGCCCGAGCGTACCGGCGGGAAACCTGCGCCGTGCTCATGCGTTACCGAACCCCTTGCTGACAATGCTGTCAATCAGCTTGCCGTGGCGCTTGGCATCCAGCTCGGCATCAACCACACGCTCAGCTGCCAGCATGGCAATGTCTGCCACTTCAGCACGCAGAGTCTGGCGGGCGCGATTCAGCTCGGCCTTCACCTCATCACGGGCGCTGTCAACAATCTGCTGCGATTCATCGCGCGCCTTGACCACAGCCTCCTCATGAACTTCAGCAGCACGTTTTTCAGCAGAAGCCACGATTTCAGCAGCTTTGGCACGCGCTTCTTTCATCTGTTCAGTGATTTCCGCTTTGGCCCTGGCCCTGGCTTCATTACCTGCATCTGCAGCCGCCAGGCCTTCAGCAATCTTCTTCGAACGTGCTTCCATCAGATCCGCCATGGGCCCGTACAGATATTTCCTCATCAGAAATACCAGCGTCAGGAACACGACAATCTGACCAATAAACGTCAGGTCAATACTCATGCGACCTCCTCAACCTTTTCTATGCGTCCGGTCTCGTTAGCCCAGGAACGGGTTGGCGAACAGGAACCACAGTGCAAATGCCATGATGATGAACGGGAAGGACTCCATCAGGCCTGCAAAGATGAACATATTGAACATCAGCTGCGGGCGCATTTCCGGCTGACGGGAAATACCCTCCAGTGTCTTCGAGCAGATCAGACCCCAGCCGATTGCAGAGCCCAGGCCTGCAGCAGCCAGAATAACACCCACCGAAATTGCGGTAGCAGCTGTGATGATTGTTGTTGCGTCCATATTATATACTCCTATGCGTTGT
>JBHHXG010000032.1:0-18307 GCA_046756985.1 Mariprofundaceae bacterium
GAGACTTTGCCTATGAGCACACAGGCGCTGCTGAAGCAGCTTTACGATACACCCGAAACCGACATCATCGAACAGATACATGAACTGAAAGCCGAACTGGCGGAGCAGGTGCTGATCCTGGGGCATCATTACCAGCGCGAGGAGGTCTTTGCCTTCGCTGATGTCAGTGGTGATTCACTGAAACTGTCCCAAAAAGCGGCTGAAACCGATGCTCCCTATATTATTTTCTGCGGCGTGCATTTCATGGCCGAAACAGCGGATATCCTGACTGCTGATGAACAGGTCGTAATTCTCCCCGATCCGGCTGCCGGCTGCTCGATGGCCGACATGGCTGACGAGGAACAGGTGATGCGCTGCTGGCGTGAACTGGGTGAGGTTCTGAATTCGGAGACGGCCGTGACGCCGATGACCTACATCAATTCCACAGCAGCCCTCAAAGCATTCTGCGGCGAGCATGGCGGCATTGTCTGCACCTCATCCAATGCGCGCAGGATCATGCAATGGTCGTGGGGCAACCGTGAAAAAATCCTGTTTTTTCCCGACCAGCATCTCGGTGAGAATACGGCCCTGGCCATGAATATTCCGGAGCAGGATATGATTATCTGGGACCCGTATCAGCCGATGGGTGGCAATTCGCCGGAAGCCGTTGAACGTGCCCGTCTTATCCTGTGGAAAGGCTTCTGCTCAGTACATCAGCTGTTCAAGGCGGAGCACGCCGAAACCATGCGCAAAAATCACGCTGGTATCAAAATTCTCGCCCATCCCGAATGTTCGCGGGAGGTGTGCGATACGGCCGATTTTGTCGGCTCCACCGAGGCCATCATCCAGCATGTCAGGCAGGCACCGAAGGGACAGGCCTTTGCCATCGCCACCGAACTGAATCTCGTCAATCGCCTGCGCCTGCAATATCCGGATAAGCCGGTATATTTTCTGTCACCCATGGTCTGCATGTGTTCCACGATGTTCCGTACCGACCCGCAACATTTATGCGCCTCACTGACCGCCATCAGAGAAGGAGAGCAAGTTAATCGGATCAGCGTACCCCATGACCAGAAGCGCTGGGCCAGGCTCTCGCTTGAACGGATGCTGAACCTTGCTTAAGTCCGTATTTTCCACTGCCAGGCTGCTACTCTTCATCGGCCTGCTGATGCTGGCAGCAGACCCGGCAGTTGCAGAAACTGCATTTGATGCACTGCGTGCCGATATAAACGCTTTCAAACAGAGTGAAGATTACTTTTTTGCACCGTCCACGACCGTCCGGGCCGAGGCCTATCTGGGTGCTGCCATGCTGGCAGATGAAGACCAGCAGCAAGACGACGCGGCGGCAGCGCTGGCAAAGGCTAGCGAGAAACTTCGTGAAGCCAAAGACGTGGCGCAAACCTTCAGAAAAAAATACGTCTCAGTGTTGCAGGTGCGACAGGCTGCCGTTGATGCTGCGTCCCTGCTACAGGGCGCCGTTAACCAGCTTGACCCGTCCAATCCGCATGCCCTGACGCAACAGGGCAATGCAGCATTGAAAATGGCCGTACAGGCCATGGAGGCCGGAGAACTGAACCGCAGCCAGGAAAAAGCAAATGAAGCGCAAGAGGATTATCAACAGGCTTTAAATGCTGCTATTCCCGTACTGCTTAAGCAGGCATCGGATATGCTGTCGAAAGCATCTTCGGCAAAGGCTAAACGATATGCTCCACAGACCTGGCAGATGGCCAGAGACCACCTGGCGAGACTACGGAGCTATGCAGATGGCTTAAGCAATGCGATGCCAGCTCATCCTACGCTTGCCGTCAAACTGGCAGAACAGGCTTTGCAGCTGGCCAAACAGGTACGGGAATGGCGCAAACAGACCGGCAGCCATGAAAAACTACTTCTGAATGCCCGGCAGGAGCGCATTCAGTTGGCAAAAGCGCTGGGCATGCTAGTCGAGCCTGATGACCCGCTGGCGGATGTTACTATACGTGATCTCCTCGAAGCCGTAAAGACACTCAACTCTGAACTGATACAGGAAAGGCAGGCGCATCAACAGGATATTGCAGCACTGAAACAGAAGCATACCGCCACACTGCAGGCAAGGCTTGCCGCCCAGCGCGAAGAGCTTCTGAGCGCGAAAGATGCGCAGCTAAGCAGTATGAAGGAGGTCTTCCGCGCCAAGTTGGAACGCGAAACTTTCGAGAAAAAACGTCAGGACCGTATCCATAAACTGTTCAATAAGGGTGAGGTAGACATCCTTGTTAATCTTGATGGTTCACTCTTAATCCGGCTTGTTCAGCTCAAGTTTCCCTCCGCCAAGAGTGAAGTGGATCAGAAATATTTCGATTTGTTGGGCCGCGTAAAGGCTGCTCTGGATACCTACGGAGACCGTAATTATCGCATTGAAGGTCACACCGATGACCAGGGCGATGTCAAGCTCAATCAGAAACTGTCCCTGAAACGCGCCGAGGCGGTACGTGATTTTCTCGTCGCTGCCGGAGTTGATCCGGCCCAGATCAAGGCGCTGGGATATGGTGAAGTCAGACCGATTGCCAGCAATGAATTTGCCAAGGGCAGAGCCATGAACCGGCGTATTGATATCGTGATCGAGCCGCATGCCTGATACGGCAGCCATCAGCGAACTCCCGGAAGATATTCGCCAGCACGCCGAGGGCCTACTGAAGGCATTCCAGCACGACTCTCCCTACAAACGTTCAGTTATTACGGAAATTCTCCGCCTGCTGACAGGAACCCATGCCAGCAGTGATCTTAAAATGATGTCACGCATGCTGCTTGAAATACGCAAGGGCCTGGACGTCTTCCAGCCTTACCAGTCATGGCGGAAAGTCAGTATTTTTGGCTCGGCGCGCACCCTGCCCGATCAACCGCGTTATAAGCAGGTGCAGGCGTGTGCAACCGCCCTGAAAAACGAAGGTTTCATGATCATTACCGGTGGCGGCGAAGGAATGATGCGTGCGGCAAATGAGGGGGCAGGAAAGGAGCATTCCTTCGGAATCAATATTAACCTGCCTATGGAACAGCATCCAAATGCGATTGTAGATGGCTCGCCGCGTCATTTTTACTGTCAGTACTTCTTCACTCGCAAGCTCTTTTTCCTGAAAGAAAGTGATGCGCTTATCCTGTCGCCGGGCGGTTTTGGCACGCTGGATGAAGCCTTTGAAACACTGACCCTGTTGCAGACTGGTCGTAACCCGCCGGTTCCAGTGGTGCTGCTTGATGCTCCAGGTGATGACTTCTGGGGCCCGTTCGTGCGTTCATGGATGCGCCGCCTCGTAAAGGATCACCTGATCAGCGCTGGTGACCAGCATTTGCTCTTTCACACGGACAATATCGAGGCAGCTGTTAGCCATATCACGGATTACTATGCCAATTACCACAGCTTCCGTTATGTCGGAGATTGGATTCTGCTGCGCATCCTCAACCCGCTTTCAGCCGATGCGCTTGAACGGTTGAATGCTGAATTCAGTGATGTCCTGCACAAGGGCAATATCGAGCAGGTCTTCCGATGGCCCAACTCTGATGATGCCTGTTTTGCCCACCTGCCTCGTCTGCGCATGCATCTGGACCACAAATGCATGAACGCGTTACCCCAGATTATTCGCCGCATGAATGCTTTGCATGCACAGGATGGCAATGCGGATGAAGATTAATGATTTATGCTGGCCCCTGTTTCTGAGGCTCGCAGTGTTTTGGCAAGATTATCCAGCACGCCGTTGATAAAGCCACGGGCTGATTCATCAGCATAGGCACGCGTCAGCTCCAGTGCCTCATTGATAATTACGCGGTACGGAATTTCCAGCCGGTTGATCATCTCCCAGATGGCCAGCCGCAGCACATTATGTTCGATATGGGCAATACTCTTCAGGTTCCGCCCCTGCACAGAGCTCTCGATCATCTGGTCAATGTGGCCGACCTGCCCGACCACGCCATGCACGGCTTCCCGCAAATACGCTTCATCCTGATCCTGACGCTCATCTTCCTTGAGGCGATCTGCCAGTAATGCAGGAATCATATCACTATCCTGACTTGCACTATGCCAGGCATATAATGTTTCCAGTGCGGATTGCCGTGCCTTGTGACGGTTTGCCACCTATGTCTCCAGCTCTTTGAGTAGACGAGCAACTTCAACAGCGGTCAGCGCTGCCTCCATGCCCTTATGGCCATGCGCGCCACCGATACGCTCTCTTGCCTGCGCAACGGTATCCACCGTCAACACGCCGTTGCCAACACCAATATCACCGCGTTGTGCCACCTTGCTGATTGCATCCATCGCACCTTGGCAAATATAATCAAAATGCGCTGTATCACCGCGGATCACACATCCCAGACAAACAACCGCATCAAACTTGCCGGTATCAGCCATGCGCGCCGCAATGGTGCCGATTTCGAAGGCGCCGGGCACATGAATCACATGGATGGAGGATTCATCAGCACCATGCTCCTTCAGTGCGCCCAGAGCCCCTTCGAGCAGCGCTTCAGTAATCTCTACATTGAAACGACTGACGATGATACCGATGGAAAGCCCTGCTGCATTGACGTTGCCCGCCAGATGGGGTGCATCCAGACTCATTTGGCTCCCTTATCCACATCCAGCAAGTGGCCGAGCTTGTCGCGTTTGGCCTGCAGGTATGTGATATTGTCCTCATGTGCCCCTGCTTGCAGCTGAACACGTTCCACAACTTCCATGCCATAGCCATCCAGACCAATGATCTTTTTCGGATTATTCGTCAGCAATCGCAACTTGCGCACGCCCACATCACGCAGGATCTGGGCGCCAATACCATAATCGCGCAGGTCAGCCTTGAACCCGAGTTGCTTGTTGGCCTCAACCGTATCATGGCCAGCATCCTGCAAGGCGTAGGCCTTGAGCTTGTTAAACAGGCCGATGCCCCGTCCTTCCTGGCGCAGATACAGCACCACACCTTCCCCGGCCTCAGCCACTTGCCGCATCGCAGCATGCAGCTGTGAACCACAATCGCAACGCCTTGAAGTGAATACATCACCCGTCAGGCATTCGGAATGTACACGCGCAAGGCACGGTGTGTCCGGATTTGGCTCACCCATGACCAGCGCCACATGTTCGGCCCTGTCCACAAGATTGCTGTAGCCAATCATCCTGAACTCGCCAAACTCGGTTGGTAGACGCACTTCAACCTCCCGTTTGACCAATGAATCATATTTCAGACGGTGGCTAATGATATCACCAATGCAGCCCACCTTGAGATCGTGCTTCTTGGCGAATTTTTTCAACTCCGGCATGCGCGCCATGGAGCCATCTTCGTTCATAATCTCACAGATCACTGCTGCTGGTTTCAGACTGGCCAGGCGCGCCAGATCAATGCTGGCTTCAGTATGACCGGCACGCACCAGCACACCACCGGGCTTTGCCATCAATGGAAAGACATGACCTGGACTGATGACATCATTTGGACCGGAGGAATCATCAGCAGCAACACGAATAGTCTGGGCACGGTCATAGGCTGAAATACCGGTTGTCACCCCTTCGGCTGCCTCAATCGATACCGTAAAGTTGGATTTAAATTTGGCATTGGGATCAGACGCCATCAACGGCAGGTTCAGGCGACCCGCCTGCTCTTCAGTCAGGGCCAGACAGATCAGACCGCGCGCATGCGTGGCCATGAAATTAACGGCCTCCGGCGTCACCCATTCGGCAGCCATGACAATATCTCCCTCATTCTCTCGATCCTCGTCATCAGCAAGAATAATCATGCGCCCGGCGCGCAGTTCTTCGATCAGTTCTTCACAGCTTGCATGACTCATGATGTTTCAGTTCTCCTCGCGAAACTGCATCAGTCGCTCAACATGGCGCCCCAGCATATCCGTTTCGATATTCACTCTATCACCGTTCCGCAAATCACCCAAATTCGTGTGGGCGAGCGTATGCGGGATCAGATTGACAGTAAATCTTGTATCATCCACATCATTCACAGTCAGGCTCACGCCATTAACGGCCACAGATCCCTTAACCACGATATATCTGGCCAAGACTTCCGGCAGGCTGAAAGTAAAGATCCGGTGATCACCGCTGTCCCGGATGGACTCAACTGCGCCAGTCCCGTCGATGTGGCCACTGACAATGTGGCCGCCGAGCGGATCACCGACCCGCAAAGCAGGCTCCACATTCACTTTCTGGCCTTCCCTGACTGTGTCAAAACAGGTCAGATTCAGTGTTTCCTGCGATAGCGTAGCCGAAAAAGTATCGTCTTCGCTTAAATCGGTAATCGTTATACAACAACCGTCTACGGCCACCGAATCACCGACAGACCAGGCAGACATATCCAGCTGCGTTGAAAATATCAGATGTGTCTGCTCAGGTTCACGGATGACTGACTCGACCTTCCCAACATCCTGGATGATGCCTGTAAACATGCGGCAAAGGTTAGCCATGAACAGTCAACAAATACACCAGCCATTCATTCTTCACATGACAGGCTCACCTCCCGCCAGCCATCCAGCATCGGGAAATACAGGCCGAGCCTGACCGCCCGATCCGGCTCCATTTGCCGAAGAACGCGAGCATATCGTTCCAGCTGTGCAACATGCCGTTTCTGCTCTTCGTCCAGAAAGCGTTCGATGTCACTGCCTGCATGCGTGCCGGTTTTGTAATCGATAATCCAGCGTGTTCCCTGCTCATCCACAAAGCTGCGGTCAATCATATGATGTGTCGTATGCCCGCCGTCATACAGGCTTAACAGCCATTCACAATGCGCATGCTGATGCCTGTCGGACAAAATCCATTGCCCCCGTCTACTTACCATGGCCTGCTGCAAACCCTTCTCGCAACGCTGTATAGCCCCCTCAAGCATCTCACCCGCCAACCCGTCAGAAATCAGCAAGCGGCGCATTTGAACCATCGCCTTCGCGCTGTCCCCTTCATCCCAGTTCTCGATACCTTTCTCGGCCACCCACTGCAAAGCGGCATGCACGGCATTGCCCACAGGCGCGGTCTCCGATCCTGCCCAGATAAATTCGGGATGTGTCGGTTGCTCGGAGCATGGCCATTCAAATAATGGTGAAGCATGACGGGCAAGACACTGCCATGCAGGAGCTTCGGCACCTTCTGCGATAGAAGCTTCCAATTGAACAGTATTTGCACCATGACATTCCTCTTCAGACTGCCACAACCGTTGTAACAAGGTGTTTGCTGCGGGGGCATACTCCTCGCCACGCGCTTCGACATGACCGATCAGGTGCAATTGTTCTCTTGCCCGGGTGCAGGCCACATAAAGCAACCGGTCAACTTCAAACCGGCTCTTACGCCTTTCAATATCTCTGACCAGACCATATATAGGTCCGTGCCCACCTGTTTCGGGCCTGGACGCCAGCAGTAGCGCTTCACCGTCAGGCAGCGGCGCATCCGTCCACGCCAGCAGAGAAGGCGAATCGGAACGCGGTGACTTGCCCAGACCGGGAAGAATCACCACGTCCCATTCCAGTCCCTTGGCGCCATGCATCGTCAAAAGCTCCACAGCGGCAGCATCGCTGGAGCTATCCGGCGCAGCCCTGAGCTCCTGCAGGGCACGATCCAGCAAAGCAAAATCCACGCCACCACCCTCACCTGCCGCATCGAGCACATCCAGGAACTGCAGTGCGGCAGCATGTTGTGCTGCATCCAGAGCTGCAGGTGCAGCCAGCCGCAACCAGGCGCTCTCTACGAGGCGTCGCAGTGATACTTTGCCGGCCTGTTCAAGCGATGGCTGTAATGCCGTATATAAAAAAGCCAGCCGTTCACGGCCATCCTCCGACAATTCGCTCAGACGCATCGGATCAACCAGTATTTCAGGAACCGGCCGCTCGTCGCCAGCCAGTAACCGATACAGGTCCGGCATCGCCAGGCCGCAGAACGGCGCCCTGAGAAGCGCAGCCCACGATTCACGATCAAGAGAATGCAGCAAAGCACGGGTCAAGGCCCTTAAATCGCGCACCACCGGACGTTCGGCCAACGGTAATATATCCATTGCCCGATAGGCAATGCCTGCCCTGTGTAAAGCATGCATGATCTCGTGCAGATGACCGCGGGAACGGGCCAGAATGCCCGTCCGCTTCTTTTTCTCTCTGGCTTTCTCTACCAGTTTGATTACAGCAGCGGCTTCGGCCGCATCATCCCGCCCATCCATCCAGTGCAGCGTTACGCTACCCCCGGCATCACGCTCGGCATCGGATATATGGTAGGAAACCGCGCCAGCCGTGGCATCTTCCTCTTCCTCGGCCGGAAACAGGCGGGTAAAGACATGATTCACCCAATCCACAATCATGGTTGATGAGCGGAAGTTTCTGCTCAACCTGAGCATCTGAACGGCTGGCAGCCTCTCAATCTGGTTGGCGGCGGCGCGCAGGAACAATCCGACCTCGGCCTTACGGAAGCGGTAAATGGACTGCATCGGATCCCCGACCATGAACAGTGTCCGCCCGTCACCGGGCTCCCAGCCCTCACACAGGCACTGCATAAGTTCAACCTGAAGTATCGAAGTGTCCTGAAACTCATCGATCAACACGTGCCGAATACGCTTGTCCAGCTTCAGCAGCAAATCCTTGGCACCGCCGGCAGCGCCCAGTGCCTGCAAAGCGCGCAAAGCCATCTCGGTGAAATCCACCTGGCCGCGAATAGTCAGCAGTGTATCCAGCTCGGCGGCGGCAAGCTTCAGCACCAGGAATAATCCGCGCAGGAAGTGCCACGATTTCTCGTCGACCTCGAGACCCGCTGGCAGGCTGCGCAACTCTGCCAGCGCTTCAGCCAGACCAAGCTGTCCGGCCAGCTCTTCCAGAAGCTGCGTAAAAGCTTCCTTTTCCGCTTTGTACTGCTTGCCTGCAGGAAAACCCTGGCGTTTGTTGACTTGCCGGTAAAAGGTCCCATCAGCCTTGAGCAGCAAGCCGGTCATCGCCTGCCATACAGGCAGCGCCCCGGCACTTGCCTCCGGCCAGGAGGTAAGCGATGCAAACATACCTGCCGGGTGATCCGCATTCTCAAGCCTGAGGTTGTCAGCGGCAAAACCGAGGAGCGGCAACAGCCGCCGCCGCATCGCCTGCGGCAGCAAGGTCGAAGCACGCTGTACTCTGTCCTCTGCCAACCGTTTCAGGTTGCTGTCGATTTCCGCTCTGAGACCAGCATCTTCCGCGTGCCTGTGCAGCAGAGGCAACCACTGTTCGCGGCAGGACAGCATATCCGCCAGAAGATCCAGCACATACCCCGTGCGGTGATCAGCATGCAGTAGCAGCGCGTCCAATGCGGCCGCTGCCTTGTCCGGAAAACGACCGCCGCGAACAGCATTTATCATCTGCTCGGCAGCATCCAGATAAAGCGCTCTGGCATCATCCAATGTATCCGGGGCATCGCCAAGACCCGATCCCAACGGCATCTGCCGCGCCAGACCCGAAGCAAAGGCGTCAATGGTCATAATATTCAGGCGGGCTGGATGCGTGAGAAGGTTCCAGCCTTTCGACTCGGAACACTCATGTGCGGCTTTCGCCAGTTGCCATGTCAGCCGGGCATGGGGCTGCTTCGGCTCAGCTTCCTGTGACCGGCGCAGCGCCTCAATAACACGCAGACGCATTTCACCGGCCGCCTTGCGCGTAAAGGTCAATGCCAGAATCTCTTCCGGCTCATCAACCAGGGACAAAAGCCTCAGAACCCGCTGAATCAGCAGCTCTGTTTTGCCAGAGCCTGCCGGAGCCTGCACAATGAAAGAGTGCCCCGGATCAATGGCATGCCGGCGCATGGCTGAGTCGCTCACAGCACCCCTTCCTGCATCGCATCAATACGGCATACCGCCTTCAGATCGCAGTAGTCGCAGGCCCTCTCGTCACGCGGCGCCACCTCATTACGCCCCTCGATTATTTCACATGCCAAGACCTGTAAATGCTGTTGCCACAGGGAAACCAAATCATGCCAGTCACCCGGAGCGTCTTCTCTTCCCCGCCAGGGTTGAACGCCGGTCATGCCAACCTGTTCCGCAGCTAGTCCTTCAAAACCCATGTCTCCATTCCGCACACGGGCAAAGCTGACAGCCGCAGGCTCATGTCCTGCCAGTGTTTCAACCGCTGCATACAACGGCAACTGCGGTTCTCGCGGCCGCTCGCCGAGCCAGTCTCCGGCACTGCTTCTGACACCGGTCTTGTAATCGAGAATCAGCCTGCGGCCCTCTGAGTCTTCATCCACACGATCAAGCTTCAGGTGAAGTTTTCTCCTGCCGCCATCGCATTCGGGTTTCCAGGTGCGCCATGATTCGCATTCAACCACCCTGAAGGCCGGGCGATTGGCCTCAAGATTGAGCCACTCGCCCAGCAGTCTTTGCAGACGTTGGCTTTCGATCCGCCGCACATCTCGCTCAACCGGGTGCTCAATAGAGGTCCATGATTGATGAACCGCCTCACGAATCAGTATCTCCAGGGCATCGCCATCATCCAGCAAGCCAAGCAGGGATGTCTGGTTGCCAATCTGCTTCCAGATTAACTCCAACGCCTTGTGGACGAGACTGCCGCGATCTTTCGCAGAGAGTCCGGGCTTGGTTTCTTCCAGTGCGCTGATTGACAGGCGCCGGCCCGCAAAATAACGGAACGGGCAGGCCGATTGGTCCTTCAGACCCCAGGACCCGCCTGGAATCTTCTCACCAGACAGTGGCACCGCTTCGAATACCCCGACCTGTATTTTAGGCGTTGGCATCAGCGGCCGCCATGGCGCCTCCACAGGCGCTACCGGCCGGGATTCTAGAC
Organism: Mariprofundaceae bacterium; assembly: GCA_046756985.1. Lineage (GTDB taxonomy): Bacteria > Pseudomonadota > Zetaproteobacteria > Mariprofundales > Mariprofundaceae > JBHHXG01. The sequence goes on from JBHHXG010000032.1 coordinate 10,720, forward strand.
ACAGCATCGGGCTGGCAAGCACCTCCTTGCCCTGGCGCTGGCGTGCAAAGCTGGCCTCGACGGCCGGAGCCGATTGCACAACATGCCGCCACAGCCGTCCGGATTCTTCAAAGGCCTGCCGTGCCGACGCAGTAGCAATCCCGGCACACTGCTGTACAGGCACGGGAATAAGCGGGTTCGGCTTCGCTGTCTGCGGCCAGCGTTCCTCATCCATGCCCAGTACAAAGACATGATCGAAAACCAGCCCCGGTGCCTCTCCAATCGTCAGCAGCGATACTTGGGGAGCAGAGGTCTGTGCGATCTCCTTATCAGTCAGCGCCTGCCGCAGGAAAGCGAGGAAATCGCTCCAGGCCATCTCGGAACCTTCATGGTCCAACCCGGCCAAGGTTGCCAACGCTTCGCCCATGGCGTTGATCTGCGTAACTTCGAAAGGCGAATGCTCGGCCCCTTCCGCCTTCAGGCCCAACATATGCCGCCACATTGTCTGCACACGCTGCATCCATTCTGAAGGTAGGAGGCGGGAATGCTCCCAGCCCATGAGATGCCGCATCGCTCCAGCAAACTCCGGCGCTTGACGCCAGTCCTCCCGCTTTATCGCAGTAGGCAACCAGATCATATGCTGGTTATCCTGCCTGAGAGCAGCTTCCAGGCCGGCACGTGCTACCGCCTCCGTTTCATAACCTGTGATATACGGCGACAAAAGCAGCATCGACAATTCCGCAAAGCGCAATTGCTTTCTGCCTGCCAGTGACAGCAGAAACACGGACAGGTAACCCAGTGGCGCATCCACCAGATGTTGCGGCGCACCAGCCAACGCAGATGGCGGCACAGAAGCAGAAAAGGCCGATGCCGGCGAAAGCGCAATCCCCAGTTCCCGGCTCAAGTTTTCTGCCACACTATGCGCCGCCGGATGAAATATCCCGATACGCATATCCGGCTTAGCCTTTAGCAATGCCGCAATACGGACGGCGGCATGACACACCTCGTGTGCCTCGTTCTCACATACGGACAAGCTGACGGACGCCTCCGGCTTGTGATCGTTGACGGTCCGAAGAGAAATGCCCTGATCCTTTATTGCCGTCAGCAGGTGCTGCTGGGCCGGCGTTGGCGCATCGAAGCCATCAAGCAACACCTCAGTGCCGTCGGAGAACAAAGTCAGGCTTGCAAGTTTTGCTGGCAATTCAGCTGTCAGGATTCGATCCGGCATAGCATCAAGGCGCTGATGCACCCGGATTAGCCAGCGATGAAAGGCCTCGTGTTCGGCATTGCCCGGCAACAGCTCATCGGCCTTGATTTCGTATTCGCACATCAGCGCATGGGCGCGCACTGCCTGTCTGGCCAGGGCAAGTGCCTGCGATGCTGAAAACTGTGCATCGTCCGGGTTGTCTGCGGTAATTTCCCGACGCCAGAGATCAATCTCCTGAATTGGCAAAAGCGGCAGTGGCAGGCGTTCGTCCAGCCTTGCCCGTTCCTGCAACCAACCGCGCCAGGAATAAATCCCTGGCGTTTCACATGCGTCTCGCGGCTGGGCCTCGGCATAGCGCCTTTTCCAGTCAGCAGCCAGATGTGATGAGGCCGTTAGCAGTACAGCGCCATTTTTCAGTGCTGCAAGCACCCCTTTTTCGCTTACAAACGTTTGCATGTTTGACATGAATTATAAATTGGGCTTGATTTCATCGAACAATCGGCCTTCAATTAAGGTGTAATGCCGTTACCGGCCATTGGCAGATGAGGAGAGGTCATGAGCAAAAAGGTCAAGATTACGTGTCCACGTTGCAAGGAAAAGTATGAGACCGAGAAGGCGGAGCTTTATGAATGCCCCAAATGCGGCACCAATGTTCGTCCGAAAAAGAAGAAAGTCGACTTGGAAAAAACACAAATATTCGAAACCTGATTCTGCTCCCGTCACATAACTTCCAGCGCTGCGCTACACCTTTATCGCGGCCCGGATGAGTCCTACCCCGACTAATTTTTATCTGCCGGAATGATTTTTCCCGGTACTACAACCCCCCGTTCATCCATATAAGCCGGGGCATATTGCCTGTCATCGATGCCCTCACCACCAACGCGCAACCAGGCCAGCGTCGCACATACCAGGCCGATCATAATCGCCGCGATAATGAACAATACCGACGGCCCGTTATCAGAGACAGGTGTAATATCAATGACCTCCGCCTCCTGCCGTTGCCGACGGCGCATGCTCAGCCATAGCCGCAGGAACAGCCCCAGATTTCTGAGCACAAACATCAGAATAACAGGGCCAAAAAAGAACAGGATGGAAACAAGAAAATTGCGAATCATGGACGTATCAACTCCCCTACCTGTCTGGCATAAGCCGTAACATCCGGCTCCTTAGCAGCGCGCTGTGCCAGATAAACCGTCTCGGCCAGTATTTCCAGCAGAAGATGCAGCGCATCGTGACGGCCCATCTGCTTCTGCGTCATCATGAATTCCAGCGCTTTGCCCACCTCCGGCGGATGATGAGTAGCGATCTGCTCTTCCAGAGCCAGATGCAACGACAGGTGCAGATAAGGGTTCATGCCATCATCTACCTGAAAATCACGCTCGAGAAAGGTCTCCATGTTGTCAAAAAAATGGTGGTATTCCGGGTGCAGCTCAATCACGCGCACAATACGTACTTCCAACGCATTTAACGGCAACCCTGCCTGGGTCTTTTGCCAAGCATCCCAGAATATTTGCCGATGCGCACGCAATTGCTTACGGCTGGGCTGTCCGTTCTGCGCCAAACTCAGCCTTCCATTCGTCGATGCTGCAAGGCTGGCAATGCATGCCTGACCTGATGCAGAAATTGAAGATCAAGGTCTGCGAAGATAATACCTACGCCCTCATCCAGTTTGGCAAGCACATCACCCCAGGGATCGATAATCATGCTATGTCCCCAGGTTTCCCGACCGCCGGGATGAATGCCATTCTGGGCGGCCGCAAGAACATAGGCCTGGTTTTCAATGGCGCGCACACGCAACAGTGTCTCCCAGTGCGCCATACCCGTCGGGACTGTAAAGGCGGCGGGCACCGTATACAGATTACAGCCACAAGCGCTGTAGTGGCGAAAAAGTTCGGGGAAACGCAAGTCGTAGCAAATCGTCAGGCCAATATTCCAATCTTTAACATTAACTATTTCCGGTTTGTCTCCCGCAACAACAACCGCCGACTCGCAATAGGTTTCATGCTCCAGCTCAACGTCAAACAGATGCATTTTATCGTAGCTGCCGATTTGTACTCCCTTGCTGTCAAAGGCAAAGCAGGCATTGCGGATTTTATCCGGGGCATCTGATGTCAGCGCAACACTGCCTCCAATAACCCCCATACCCAGCTCAGCAGCTTGTCGGGAGAGAAACTCAAGCACACGAGATGATGACTCCGGTTCGGCAATTGCCTGTTTCTCAGCATCGTCGGCACTCATATAGGCAAAGTTTTCCGGCAGCAGCGCCAATTCGGCACCTTCGTCAGCCGCCTGCTTTAACAAAGAATCCGCTGTCGTCAGATTCCTGTCCACATCCGTACCCGAACACATTTGCAGGCATACTACTTTCATTGCCGACTCTCCATTTCCTAGCGCTTCTCCAGCAATAACATGCTGCGATTCTGGTCAACGGTCATTTTATAAGCGGAAAGATAACTCATGCCCAGAAGGCCTGTCTGGCCATCAGGCGATATCTGCTGCACCACAGCTGCAACATTTCTTTGCATAAGGCCGCCGATCTTGACTTGAGACAATGTCACGAATGGTGCCTGAACGGCGCCGTTGGCCGTCTGAATGGTCATCCTCGGTGTATTTTTTGTATTCAGCCCCGCTCGTCTGGCAATGGCAGGAGAAATCACGACAAAAGATGCGCCGGTATCGACAATGAACGGTACCCGCACACCGTTGACCTCCCCCCGAACAACCATGCTGTTGCCGGCCTTGTTGTATGGCACTTCCCTGTTTTGCTTTTCAAGGTTGTAGGAAGGATTACCGACAACGCTGATACTACCAGCATTTACAGGTAACGGCGCCATCATCCCGACGCAGCTCAGAACAATCAGATATCTAAACAAAACGCCCGAATCCCTGGATTGCCCCAATGTTGGCATCACTGCTGATCACCGGTTCCAGCTTGTTCTCACAGGCGCTCATCAGCGTCATCATACCGGGGCCGTGGCCACCCAACGGTGAATCCGAGTGGATAACAACGCCAATCGTCGCCGCACCCTTGCGATAGGTGCGCCCATAGCGGTTATCATGATCAAGCACCGCCACAAAATCACCAAAACGTAGCTTGTCCAGGCCATATTTCTTCACCGTGGATTCATCATGGCAGAGAATATCGTAATCTCCCGTTGTCACCGACAACGCACCAATTCCCGAACCCATCGCATGGCCGGGCACGATAACGGCCACCGGCACCTTAATCTGGCCATTTTTCTTCTCTTTCAGGCCCCAGGCCTCAAACACATCCGGATCAAGGTTGTAAATAAACACATCCGGGTGGTCGACGAGCTTTAGGCCCTGCCCAAAACCGCGCACGAGGAACTTGTCATCATAGGTCAGCCTTTCGAGCGTCTCATCCGGAAAATCGAGCATCAGATGCTCTACGCCGCCGTGATGGCCAATGACACGGCCAGTTTCACCTTTCGCTGCGCCGGAAATCACACGCACTTTATTACCGCAACATGCCAGAAACTGAAATCCGGCCTCAGCCTTTTTGTTCTTATGGGTAAAGGTGGCCGACACACCCGGTTCGATATGTTCACCGGCCCAGCCAAACACCGAATCGCCGACCTTGACGTTATAAGTAATGCCGCCGGTTGATGGCCAGGAGAATATCTCACCGGCCGCCCCAACCTCAAACGGCGCCCACTGATGGGCAGGCGCCACCCCACCCTGTACTGCCGTCATGACCAGTTGATCACGGTTTATCTTCAAGCTCATATTGAATCCTATACCTAATTTATTACTTTAACTTTTACTCTTAATATACTGTAAAAACATACTATTTCTTCCAACACTCATGCCACGCTGTTCGAATTTTGTCTGTGGGCGGGCCGGGTCACGGGACACATAGCCACGGTTGCCTGCCACATTTTTCAATCCAGGCGTTTTATCAAGTATACCACGCATCCACTCGGCCAGATCAGGGATATCTGTAGCCAGCCTGATGAACCCACCAAACTCAAGGCGAGAAACCAGCAGATGCGCAAAATCCTTCTGAATCAGCCGCCTCTTATGATGGCGGACCTTGGGCCACGGGTCAGGATGATTGATATACACGCCATGCAATTGCCCTTCGGCGACCTGTTCCTGCAATACAAATTGTGCCGGCAACTGGGAAATACGCACCCGTTCCAGCGCATTTGCGGCTTCCAGACGCGATACCGCCTTGGCCACGCCCGGCAAATAGATTTCAACGCCGACAAGGCTCCATTCAGGATGTGTTCTTGCCAGATGCACCAGAAAATCGCCATTGCCAAAACCGATCTCCATAACAACAGGTACGGATGGGTCAAGTCCGGACTGTGCAAGTGTTGCACCCCTCGGCAGGCCTATCTTCGGCAGCCAGCGCGCCAGACGCTCCTCCTGGCCCTTGGTTACATAGCCATTCTTGCGTCCGAAGGTGCGCAACTCATGCTGGATATGCTGGTCTCGGAACGTTCGGGAAAGCCGCATGGGTCGATCTTACGGATTAAGCCGGGCTTATCCAACAATGGAGGTGCGGATTTCATCTGCTTTTTCTTCGCCACAAAGCCTGGCAACAAGACGCAAGGCAAACTCAATCGCTGTTCCGGCCCCGCGGCTGGTGACCAGAAAATCATCTTCTACCACTGCTTCATCAACGTACACAGCTGAAGGTGCGAGTTTTTCCATCTCTTCCTTGCAGGCCGGATAGGATGTCACCTTCATACCATCGGTAATGCCGTAAGCGGCAAGTGCTGTAGGTGCAGCACAAATCGCGGCAATAGATTTACGCGTGTCACGGAGTCTTTGAACCACCGCCTTCACATTTTCATCATCACGCAACAAATGTGCGTTGGGCAGCCCGCCGGGCAGAACCACCATGTCCCAGTCTTCGTTTTTTACCTCCATCAGCGCAGCATCCGGCTCAATGGTAATATTGGATCGACCTGTCACAGGATGTCCTTCCAGACTGGTGGTCACAACTTCAATATCCGCGCGCCGCAGAATGTCCACGACCGCAACGAACTCGATTTCTTCAACACCCCGGCTGAACGGAACCAGCACACGCGCCATATCACACCTCCGGAATAATCTGCGATACCCAAGCTTCGCCTGCCAGTTGTCTGCTATCAAGCCCTCATAAATTCTTTGACGCATCCTTGTCCACCATCTTGCTACACCGATGGGCATGGTTAGGCTGGCTGCATGCGTATTCTCGTCCTGCAACATCTGGAAATTGAACCGCCTGCCCTGATTGCCGATCTCATACGCAACGCCGGACACAGCATCGAAACCATTCGAATATGGCAGGGCGAAACCATCCCACACAGACTGAATGGCCTGGATGGAATCATCGTCATGGGTGGCCCGCAATCAGCCAATGATATGCATCTGGGCTATATCCGTGATGAAATCGCCCTGCTGGAAAAGGCGATAAAGACTGATTTCCCTGTGCTTGGTATATGTCTGGGCGCGCAGCTGCTGGCCAGGGCAGCCGGAGCCGCCATCACAGCATCACCTGTTCGCGAACTGGGCTGGCTCCCTATTTACCCAACCAAGGCATCAAAAAGTGATCCACTGTTTCGTCATATGCAAGACGAGCAAATGGCCTTCCAGTGGCATGGCGAGACTTTTTCATTGCCTGAACACGCTTCACTGTTGGTGACGCATCCGGCTGTGCCCCAACAGGCCTTTCGCATCGGAAGCAGCCAGTACGGATTGCAATTTCATTTTGAGGTGGACCCGGCATTGATCCAGCAATGGGTAGATGCAGGAGAATCCGAACGCGAATATCTCGGCAGGAAGGACCTCACAGAGATGAGGAATGCCACAGAGATACATTTGCCATGCATGCACCGCTTTTGCGCCCAAACCGTGCATGCATGGCTTGGCCTTATCAAAAAGCGGTAGAAACAAATGGAGCACAGCCATATAAATTAGCTGTGCTCCATTGTCGTCTTGAATTTTAATGCCGGGCCATATCCTCTTCCGGGTTGGCGCTGATCTGATGAATGGCAAGATCCGCACCCTGATGTTCATCCTCTTCGGACAGGCGCAGCCCAATGAACGATTTAATCAGGCCAAAGACGAGAAACCCTCCGGCCACTGCAATGACCAGTCCGGTCAATGTGCCTACCATCTGCGTCATGAAGCTCACACCACCGGCGCCGCCAAGCCCTGTGGACCCGAAAATACCGGCCGCAATACCGCCCCAGACGCCACAAATGCCATGCAACGGCACGACACCAAGCACATCGTCGATCTTCAAGCGCATTTGAATGTACTGGAAGCCATAAACAAACACTGCACCGGCAACAGCACCGATCAGTAACGCCCCAACCGGATGCACAATATCCGAACCGGCACAGATCGCCACAAGCCCTGCCAGTGCACCGTTATGCACAAAACCGG
>JBHHXG010000033.1:0-18060 GCA_046756985.1 Mariprofundaceae bacterium
TTGGCTCGATTGCCATGGGTATCGGCACCTCCGAGGTCGAGCATGTGCTGGCCACACAGTGTCTGATTCAGAAGAAGCCCAGAGCAATGCGTATTCGCGTTGAAGGAGAACTGCCTGCCGGTATCACCGGCAAGGATGTGGCGCTGTATATCATTGGACAGATCGGTACGGCCGGCGGTACGGGCTATGCGATTGAGTTTGCCGGGGCAGCAATTCGCGCTCTTTCAATGGAAGGGCGCATGAGCCTGTGCAATATGACCATTGAGGCCGGAGCGCGCTGCGGCATGGTGGCGGTGGATGATGTGACCCTTGATTATGTCAGAGGCCGCCCGTATGCGCCGACAGGCGATATGTGGACGAAAGCCTGTGAAGCATGGCGTCAGCTGCATTCGGATGCCGATGCCGTCTTTGACCGTGACGTGGTGTTCGAAGCGGCTGATATTGCACCGCAGGTCAGTTGGGGCACGAGCCCGGAAATGGTTGTGCCGGTAACGGATGCCGTGCCTGATCCTGCCGACGCGGCAAATGAGGTGCAGCGGCAGGGCTGGCAACGTGCGCTGGCCTACATGAGATTGCAGGCCGGAACGCCGATTACCGATATTGCCGTTGACAAGGTGTTTATCGGTTCCTGCACCAATGGCCGCATTGAGGACTTCCGCGCTGCTGCAGCCGTCGTGCAGGGAAAAAAGGTGGCCGATAGCGTCAGGCTGGCGATGGTGGTGCCGGGCTCGGGTCTGGTAAAAAAACAGGCCGAGGAAGAAGGGCTGGACCACATTTTTGTCGGGGCCGGCTTTGAATGGCGCGATCCGGGCTGTTCGATGTGTCTGGCGATGAATGCCGACCGCCTCGATCCTGGCGAGCGTTGTGCCTCGACCAGCAACCGCAATTTCGAGGGCAGGCAGGGCAAGGGCGGGCGCACTCACCTGGTCAGTCCCGCCATGGCGGCGGCCGCAGCGGTTGCCGGTCATTTTGTGGATATCAGGGATTGGGGGTAAATCATGCAGGCATTTACGACACATGAAGGTATCGTGGCGCCGCTGGATCGCGCCAATGTCGATACCGATGCGATCATTCCCAAGCAGTTCTTAAAGAGCATCAGACGCACGGGTTACGGACCGTATCTGTTTGACGAATGGCGCTATGAAGATATCGGCGAGCCGGGTAAGGATTGCAGCAAGCGCCCGAAACGCGTCGACTTTGTACTTAATCAGCCGCGTTATCAGGGGGCTTCCATCCTGCTGGCGCGCGAGAATTTCGGCTGCGGCTCAAGCCGGGAGCATGCACCGTGGGCGCTGCTGGATGCCGGCTTCGTTTGTATTATTGCGCCGTCGTTTGCTGATATTTTCTACAACAATTGTTTCAAGAACGGCATTCTTCCGGTGGTACTGGAGTCCGGAATCATCGACCGGCTGTTTACCGAATGCGAGGCAACAGAAAGCTACAGCCTGAAAGTGGACTTGCAGGCGCAGACAGTGACAACGCCATCGGGCGAGTCTTTTTCTTTTGATGTGGACGGGTTCCGCAGGCATTGTCTGCTGGAGGGGCTGGATGACATCGGCCTGACGCTGAAAGAAGCTGATGCCATCCATATCTACGAAAGCAGACGCAAATCAGAGGCTCCCTGGCTCTTTTTGTCGTAGGTATCCGGATATTATCCCCCTGGCAGCGGAATGATTCCGCATTGAGAAATGACTATCTAAAGCCAATAATGGCAAATGAAATGAAGGAGGATATGATGAAACAAGTGATTGCAGGCCTGACAGCCGCCACGATTGTTTTGATGATAGCTGGCTGCGCCACAACGCCCGATGATCCAAACCGGAAGACCAAGCAGGGTGCTGCCGCCGGTGCCGTGCTCGGCGCCATCACCGGTGCGATTGTCGGACATCAGCAGGACCGCTCCGGTGGTGCGCTGAAAGGTGCTCTGATCGGCGGTGCGGCGGGAGGAGCGCTAGGTGCCGGCGTTGGCCATTATATGGATAAGCAGCAGGCCGAGTTTGAGCAGCAGCTTGCGACTGAAAGGCAGGCGCACCAGGTGGAAGTCGAGCGCCTTAAAAATGAGAATCTGAAAATCACCATGAGCAGTGAGGTGTCGTTTGATTTTAATTCAGCCGCCATTAAGCCGGCGTTTAATCGTACGCTGGACAAGGTGGCCGATATTCTGAAGCGCTACAACCGGACAACCATTCAGGTGATCGGTCATACCGACAATATCGGTTCGGATGCCTACAATCAGGAGCTTTCCGAGAAACGCGCCAGATCCGTCGCCTGGTACCTTCAGGATCAGGGGCTTGCTCCACGCAGGGTCGGTACGGAAGGGCGTGGAGAATCACAACCCCGTGCCACGAACAGTACGGAGGCCGGGAGGCAGCTCAATCGCCGCGTGGAAATGCTTATTATTCCGGACAGTGATATTCAGTAAGCATGCTTTTTCATTGATGGGCAATAAAAACCCCGCAAAAGCGGGGTTTTTTGTGATCTGGCGCAACATTTCTGTGTGACTGGCATAACAGCGCTTTGTTTTTATCCCCTCTAAATTACGCCATCAGGACGCTTCGGCGAACGCGATAAAAAGCGATAGAAGGAGGCTGATATGCCAATCTCTGATTTACTGATCTGGTCCGACCATAAGCTGTTATCCCTTGTCGTATGGGCCATCATTATGACGGTGCTTGCCTATCTCGCCCGTATGCCTGTACACAGGGCGATTCTCTCCCTGACCCGGGTTCTGCATCATGCCCTGCGACTGGCTGCCGGTTCCGTGAACCAGGCCGAGAGCAGGCTGAAAGCGAGAAACCGGGAAGTGCTGCTTTCCGCCGGCAGGGAAGCGGCAGAGCGCATGGTAGAGCGAGAATTTGACCGCGTGGATGCGGCAGTACGGAAGGATCTGGCCGAGTATCCATCCCTGCACCGGAGCCTCAGTGAGGTGGTAACCCGTATTGATGAAGACTACAAGGAGAGTACGGAAGTTCCGCCTTCACCTCCTGGATGGGTCAAGGCCGTAGAGGCGGTGGCAAAGATTCCGCCACAGGGTGATTCTATGGTGGCCAATGTATTAAAAAGCATTCAGACATCGCTGACCAAGGCCCACGAAAGCGCATTGAATGCATACCGCAAGAGCAGCCGGAAACGTCACAGTCTGCTGACAAAAATGATGCCATCGTGGCGGCAGGCGAATTCAGGCCTGCGGCAGGTTGACAGGAGCGTGAACAGCCTGATTGAACGCTCCAAGACGATTGACCGACACATGGATGAATACGAACGCGTTATCAAGGGTACAGATCGTGCTGTACATATGCTGTCATCTTCAGCCATGACCCAGTTTTTCATCGCCTCACTCGTCATGTGCATTGCCATTGGCGGCGCGATGATCAACTTCAATCTTATCGCGCGCCCGATGGCCGAAATGGTCGGCGGCGGCGCGCTGCTGATGGGCTACAAGACGGCCAATATCGCCGCCCTTGTCATTATTCTTGTCGAGGTGGCCATGGGGCTGTTCCTGATGGAGTCGCTGCGTATTACCCGTCTGTTCCCGGTGATTGGCGCGCTGAACGACAAAATGCGAGTGCGCATGATATGGATTACCTTTTCCATCCTGCTTGTACTGGCCAGCGTCGAGGCAGGCCTTGCCTATATGCGTGAGATACTGGCCCAGGATGATGCCATTCTCCGAGCTTCGCTGCTGACCGCGGCTGGTGAGGGTGTGATCGATACCTCAGAACGCTGGATCACGACTGCCGCCCAGATGGGTATGGGATTTATTTTGCCGTTTGCTCTGGTGTTTGTGGCCATTCCGCTCGAATCCTTCGTGCACTCGCTGCGAACTGTGCTGGGCATGGTTGCTGTCAGTGCTTTGCGCATGACTGCATTTATGCTGCGTCTGCTAGGCAATATTTTCAGGCATATCGGCATCATGCTCGTGCAGGGATACGATTTACTGATCTTCGTACCCCTGTGGATCGAGCAGCATGTCAAATGGGGAACGGTGAAAAATAAGCCTCGTCACAGCTCAACCGACCGGCTGGACAACAGACTGATGGAGGTGCAATCATGAATAAACAGATAGCCATATACCTTCTGCTGGCAGCAACATTATCCGCCTGCTCCGATCCGGGACCTCAGAATCGCGGTGTTTACATGCTGCTTGATACATCCGGTACCTACACGCAGGAACTCATCAAGGCCCAGCATATTATTAACTTCACGCTGGCCAAACTGGATCCCACGGATTCGTTTGCCGTGGCCAGCATTGATACAGGGAGTTTCAGCGAGAAGGATATCGTTGCCAAGGTTTCCTTCGATGATCGCCCGAGCAGGGCCAATCAGCAGAAACGGCAATTCCGGGAACGTGTTGACGGGTTCGTCAAGAAAGTGAAACCAAGCCCATACACGGATATTACCGGTGGCCTGTTGCAGGCTGTGGAATTTCTCAATGAAACAGGCGCGGGCAAAAAAACCATTCTGATCTTCTCCGACCTGAAGGAGGAGTTGAGAAAGGGGTATGTCCGCGATATACCGCTGCAGCTCGACGGGTTCGATGTCGTCGCACTGAATGTGACCAAACTCAGAAGTGACAATGTTGATCCGCGTGAATACATGGATCGCCTCGAATTCTGGCAGGGACGTGTTGAGTCCGGCCATGGCAGTTGGCGGGTGGTCAACGATCTGGAACGGCTTGAACCGATTCTGGCAGATTAAGTAGCTGCAGATGCAATACTGAATAAGCCGCCCATGTCGGGCGGCTTTTTTTGCGCCCTTGAGAAAGAACCCTGCTATGATCGAAACATCCCGTTTGTGGAGGCTGGCATGAACAGGTATTTGCGTTACATGTTGATTGGATTGGCGGTCATTTTGGCGCTGCTGATTATTGCCCCATTTTTTATCCCGACTGACAGCATTCGCCAGGCGGCGGAAGAGGCGGCAACAGAAGCGGCCGGTATGAAAGTGAAAATTGCCGGCCTGTCGCTCAAGGCGCTGCCAACCCCCGGCATTTCGCTGTCCGGTGTAAAATTAAAGGACGTGAAGGGTGGCACACCCAAGGTGGCGATTGCCTCCGGCCGTGTTTCGGTCGCCATTGCTCCCCTGTTCAGCGGCCGGGTGGAACTGACCGGCATCAAATTCAGGGATATCGTGTTGCGCGTTTCGGAAAAAGCCAGGGGCAAGGGCGTGCATACCGTCCACATCAACAAGGTCACCGGATCGGTCAAGCTGGATGCGGACAAGCTTGAGATGCCGAACTGGAAGGCGAAACTGTATGACGGCACGGTGCGGATGAACGCCACGGTCTCGCCACTGCAAGGCAAAAGGCACACTCTTTCCGGCAAGATCAAGGCCGGCGATATACAGATTCAACCCTTATTGCGGGATGCTGCCGGTCAGAAGATGGTATCCGGTACATTCTCGTCCGAGCTGAGCCTGTCTGCGAAAGGGGCAACTGAAACGGCGATGCAGAGGTCGCTGAAAGTGGATGGCCCGGCTCGTTTAACTGATGGCAAAATCGAAGGCATGGGGCTTGAAGGCGCTGCAGCATCCGCACTTCTGGGAGGCAAGCTGACCAGTGGGCCGATTGTGTTTGAAACCATGCAAACGCAACTGAAAATTCGTGGTCAGGATATTGTTCTCAAGGATATCGATGTCAAATCGCCGATCTTTGATGCCAGGGGGAAGGTGCATATTCTGCCCAGTGGTAAAATGGAGGGGGAGATTGAAACATCCGGTCTCGCCGGCCTTGCCGGCAGCACGCTCATCGTGGGTGGTACGGTGGACAGCCCGAGAATTTATCCGGAAACCTCATCACTCATCGGTGGTGCATTGGGTACGGTCGGCGGCCCTGTCGGCGCCGGGGTTGGTGGAAAGATAGGTGGCCAGGCGGGTGATATTATTGAAGGTGTTGGCGGAAGCCTGAAAGGATTGCTCGGACAATAGCTGCTTGGTTCGGATCCCCTACGGCACGCCTTGAAGGAATAGAACTTCCTTAATCAAGATAGCGATCCACCCAGGCGGCGATGACGCTGGCGGCATAATCGGCATCGGCGCGGCGGCTGAGCATATGATCGGCACCAGCCAGCGAAATAAAGCTTTTGGGATGCTGTGCCGCTTCATAAATGGCGCGGGCGTGGCTGATCTCCACCACCGTGTCATCCGGGCTGTGGAAGATCAGCAGCGCTTTGCTCATACCCTGAATCACGTCAGTAAGGGATTGCTCATCCAGATCATCAAACAGCTGTTTTCGGACACGAAATGTACGGCCGGCGATGGCGACCTCCGCCTCGCCGCTGTCAAGTATTTCGTCCTCGGCATGGGCAAACCAGTGGCGGATATGGGCGGGATCACTGGGAGCGCCAATCGTGACCACGGCTCCCACTTCCCTAATCCGTGGTGCTGCCGCCAGCACGGCCGCGCCGCCAAGGCTGTGGCCAATCAGCAGGCTCGGCATAAGGCTGTTCGTGCGAAGCCATTCACCCGCCCGCTCAAGGTCGCTGATATTGGAAGTAAAATTCGTATCCGCGAAGCTGCCTTCGCTGTCACCCAGACCGGTAAAATCAAAACGTAGCACGGCCAGCCCGTGCGCTGCCAGGGTGCTGCTGATACGGGCGGCAGCTGACACATCCTTGGAGCAGGTGAAGCAGTGCGCAAAAATGGCGGCATGCGCGGTTTCATGATCGGGGCGATGCAGGCGGGCGGCAAGCATCTGCCCTTGCGATCCCTTGAATTCAATTTTCTCGACTTTGCCTGCCATACATCCTCCATACCGGTTGTATATACATGATGCCGCTTGGTCTATGCCGTATGGCGGGAACTTACATGGCGGCGGGCTGCTTCGGTTTTTAGCTGGCCGCAGGCAGCCGAAATTTCCCGGCCTCTTGATTCACGTACAACGGCAACCAGATCGGCTTTCACAAGAACATCCCGGAATGCAGACACCGTGGCGCTGGCGGGGCGCTGGTATCTGCTGCCGGGAAACGGGTTGAAAGGCAGCAGATTGATCGTGCTGTTGATGTCCTTCAGAAGCGCAACAAGCCGTTTTGCATCTGCAATCGAGTCATTGATCCCGTCAAGCAGCACATATTCGATCAGCACGCGTTTCCTGCCACGGGCGGCAATATAGTTCCGGAGCGCCTGCAACAGGTCAGCAATAGGATACTTGCGGTTAATCGGCATGATGCGGCTGCGCACTTCATCGGTTGTGGCATTGAGCGAAACGGCAAGATTGCAGGGAAGGTTATCAGCAATCATGCGCTCAATACCCGGCACAAGCCCTGCTGTCGACAGGGTGATGCGGTTCGGTGAAAAGGCCATGCCCAGTGGATCAGAGGCAATACGGATGAATTGCGCCACCGCATCATAATTGTGCAGCGGTTCACCCATACCCATCAGTACGAGATTGCGGATTTTGCGATCGCACTGCGATTGCGCTGTCATCACTTCGGCCACCATTTCTTCTGTTGTCAGATTGCGGGCCAATCCTGCGGTGGCTGTCAGGCAGAACTTGCAGGCAATGGCGCAGCCGACCTGGGTTGAGATGCACTGGGTCAGGCGTCCTTCTCCCGGAATCAGCACAGTTTCCACTTCTCCGCCATCCGGCATGCCCAGCAGCATCTTCCTTGTTCCATCGTCAGCCTGCTGACGGGAGAGGATTTCAGGTTGGAGGATGTGCGCATGAGCCCTCAAATATGCACGAAAGGAAGCAGGCAGCTCAGGAATCGCATCCATGTCGGTGATGCCATGCCGGAAAATACCGGCAATCAGGCGTTCGGCATGCGATGGTTTGACCGATATGGATTTACAGAGTGTTCGCAATTGCATCCGATCCATGCTCAGAAGCGGCAGGGATTGCATTATGGAAGCGTTATCAGGCATGGCACGGGTTACCAAAACAAAGGGCATGCACGGCAGTTCGTGCATGCCCCGAAAAACGGAGAATATATCCTACAGGCCGTATTTGGCCTTGTTGGCGGCAACTTCTTCGGCAGAGGGTGGTTCATGATCAACAACTTCGGCCAGCACAAAGGCATCGCGATTATCATCACATTCAGCATTCAGCGCGATGTCCGATTCAAACACTTCCGGCACATCCTCTTCGGGATAAATCGCTTCCCACGGACATTCAGGTTCGCAGACCGCACAATCGATGCATTCTTCCGGTGAGATATAAAGCATGTTCGGGTGCTCTTCCGAGACTTCCTTGGGCTGATAAAAGCAGTCCACCGGACAGACCGCCACGCAGGCAGTATCCACGCAATCCTTGCACAGTTGTGTAACGACAAAAGCCATGTATCAAACCTCTCTTTGCGAGTCAGACCGACGTAACGGGAAGATATTCCCATTGACCCCGCCACATCTGCGGGCCGCAACGATAGCAAATCACCCACTGCCATGCCAGCCTGTTAGCGCCGACGGTGTGGCATGGTGAACAAGGCTTTTCCTCGGAGTCACAAGCTCCTAGGCTAGCGGCATGCATTTCGCTCCTTTTACGCATCTGCATGCGCATTCTGATTTTTCCCTGCTTGCCGGCGCTATGCCGGTTAAATCGATGTTGAATCGAGCCGTAGAACTGCGTCAGCCGGCGCTGGCGCTAACCGATTATGGTAATCTTTTCGGGGCGGTGGAGTTTTATTCGGCGGCCATGAAACTTGGCGTCAAACCGATTCTGGGCTGTGAAGTATACCTATGCGATGACCATAAAAAGCGCGTGAGTCAGGGTGCCCGTGCGCCCCGTTATCCACAGCTTCTGCTCTTGGCGCGGACAAATCACGGTTGGCAGAATCTGATGGGGCTTGTTTCAACGGGTTTCATGCAGGGCTTTTATTACAAGCCGCGTGTGGACAAGGCATTACTCCGGCAATATGGCGAGGGGCTGATTGCACTTTCTTCCGGCTGGAATGGCGAGATTGAGCAACTGTTGCAGCAGGGGGATACCGATGGGGCGGCAAAAGCTGCGCGTGAATATCTGGAACTGTTTCCGAACCATTCATTCTTCATCGAGTTGCAGCGGCATGGCACCACCGGGCAGGAAGGGTTGAACCGGCAGCTGATTGATTTGGCGCATGAGTTGGATGTTCCACTGGTGGCCAGCAACAACGCGCATTTTCTGACACGCGAGGACTTTCATGCCTTTGAAGCGATGCTGGCTCTGCAGCAGAACAGGACACTGAAGGATGACGTGTCCGGCCATTTCACGCCCGAATGTTATCTGAAGTCACATGAGGAAATGGCTGAGTTGTTTGCCGATGTGCCGGAAGCCCTTGAGAATACGATGCATATTGCCAACCGCTGTAATGTTGACCTGCAGTTCGGAAATTATCAGTTGCCGGATTTCAAGGCTCCGGACGGTATGGAATTGAAGGAATATATCCGCACAGCGACACATGCCGGGCTGGAGAAACGCTGGCCGATCATTACCGCCGGCAGGCCCGATGCCGAGCGGGACGAGTACGACACGCGGCTCGATTATGAACTCGATGTCATCGAACAGATGGGATTTCCGGGCTACTTTCTGATCGTGGCCGATTTTATTCGCTGGGCCAAACAGAATGATATTCCGGTGGGTCCGGGGCGAGGTTCCGGTGCGGGCTCGCTGGTTGCCTACTGCCTGGAAATCACGGGACTGGACCCCATTCGCTATGGCCTGCTGTTTGAGCGTTTTCTGAATCCGGAACGTGTTTCATTGCCGGACTTTGATATCGACTTCTGTATGAGCCGGCGCGATGAGGTGATTCATTACGTTAGCGAGAAATACGGCGCGGATCATGTTGCCCAGATCATCACGTATGGCTCGATGAAGGCCAAGGCCGTCATACGCGATGTTGGGCGTGTGCTTGCCATGCCGTATGAGCGGGTGGACGAAATCGCCAAGCTGATCCCGAACGATCTGAACATCACACTGGAAAAGGCGCTGGTGTCCGAGCCCCGTCTGCAGAAAAAAGTTGACGAAGATACCGAGGTGGCACATTTGTTTGATATTGCCGGCAGGCTGGAAGGCATGCATCGACATGCCGGCAAACATGCCGCCGGTGTGGTGATCGGACGCGTGCCGATTGTTGAGACCGCACCACTGTACAAGGATTCGCGCGAAGAAGGCGCCATCGTGCAGTGGGACATGAAAAACGTTGAGAAGGTTGGGTTGATTAAATTCGATTTTCTCGGCCTGAAAACACTGACTGTGCTACATCTGGCATGTGCGCTGGTGCGCCGCTATGGCAAAACCGACAAGGCGCGCGAATTCGATCTCAATACCATTGCCATGGATGACGCGGACACTTTTGAGCTGTTGCAACGTGGCGCAACCAGTGCGGTGTTTCAGCTGGAATCATCGGGCATGCGTGACCTGCTAGTACGTATCAAGCCGGATTGCTTCGAGGACATCATCGCGCTGGTGGCCCTGTTCCGCCCCGGGCCGCTGCAATCCGGCATGGTGGATGATTTTATCGAGCGCAAGCACGGACGACAGAAGATTGCCTATCCAATACCAGGCCTGGAACCGATTCTGAAAGAAACCTATGGCGTTATTCTGTATCAGGAGCAGGTGATGAAAATCGCGCAGGAATTGGCTGGCTATTCGCTCGGGCAGGCCGATCTGCTCAGGCGTGCGATGGGCAAAAAGAATCCGGCGGAGATGGCCAAGCAGCGCAAGATATTCATGAAGGGCGCAGCCAGGCAAAAAATTCCAGCGAACAAGGCCGAACATATCTTCGATCTGATGGAAAAGTTTGCCGGTTATGGTTTCAACAAATCACATTCGGCTGCTTATGCGATGATTGCCTATCAGACGGCTTATCTGAAGGCGCATCACGCACAGGCCTTTATGGCCGCTACGTTATCCTGCGACATGGGTAACAGCGACAAGGTGGCACGCCTGGTTTCCGATTGCCAGAGCACAGGCATCACCGTGCTGCCTCCGGATATCAATACCTCGGGATGGGAATTCATGCCGGAAGACGATGCGATCCGTTTTGGCCTCGGAGCGATCAAGGGCGTTGGTGAGGCAGCCATTCGTGAGCTGGTGCAGGAGCGGGAGGAGAACGGGACGTTTGTTTCGTTTGATAACATGCTGCTACGGCTTCCACAGGGAACGCTGAACAAGCGGATTCTGGAAGCGTTGATCAAGGCGGGCGCGCTGAATGCACTGATTTCGCATCCGCATGCCGGACTTGCGGGGCTGCCGGATGTGCTGGCCCGGCTGAACCGGCAGCGCAAGGAGCAGAGCACCCGGCAGTCAGCACTTTTCGAGGTGGCTGAACCCTCTGCCGGCACATCGGGGTTCCCGGATACCGACAAGTGGAGTCCGGGGGAATGCCTGCAGGCCGAACGCGAGGTGCTGGGCTTTTATCTGACCGGTCATCCACTGGAAGGTTATCTGAAGCATATCAGCGGTTTGGGAGATATCACGCTGGCCGAGTTGGGGGAGAAACGTGACGGTACACAGGTAGTACTACCGGTTGGTGTGGCCAGTGTACGTCAGCATCGCGGTGCGCGCGGTACGATGGCATTTGTACAGGTCGAGGATCTGCATGGGCAGGCGGAGATGGTATGCTTCGCCCGGCTGTACGCATCGTCTATGGAGGCCTTGCATGCAGATCGTCCGCTGCTGATTGCAGCGCGTGTGGATAAATCCCGCGATGACCCGGTGCTGATTGCCGAGGCAATTGTATTGTTGGATGAGGTGCTGCCTGATCTGGTGGATGAAATCATTATTCATACAGGCAGCGTGGCATGGGATGAGGTAACCATCGCGCGTATGAAGGCCCTGGTGCAGGAAAAGGCAGGTCAGGCGAAGCTGGCATTTCATGTTCGTCTGCCGGATGGCAGTGTGGCGGAACTTGAAACAGGCCTGTGTCTGCGCTGGGATGAGGATGTCAAAGCGCAGATGGATGCCCGTTTTGGTTCCGATAGCATCCATGTGAGGTGCAAGGCATGGAAGCCGGTGCGTGAGAAGAAAGTGAGGAGTGGTTAGAGATGGCCTACAGTTATCTTGAGTTTGAACGTCCAGTTGCGGAACTGACTTCGAAGATCGATGAATTATCGCAGATGGGTGCGGATACCGAAGTCAATATTGCCGAAGAGGTGGAGCGCTTGAGCAGCAAGCGTGACAAACTCGTGGAACAGATTTATGCCAAGGCAACCCGAGCCCAGATTTCGCAATTGGCACGCCATCCGGATCGGCCAAATTTCCTCGATTATGTACCATTGTTGTTTGATGATTTTCAGGAACTGCATGGCGACCGGGCCTTTGCCGATGACGGCGCCATTGTCGGCGGTCTGGCACGTTTCCGGGAGTATGCGGTGGTAGTCATCGGTCATCAGAAAGGGCGCGACACCAAGGAAAAGCTCAGGCGCAATTTCGGCATGCCTAGGCCGGAAGGGTACAGGAAGGCCCTGCGCCTGTTTCGCCTGGCCGAACGTTTTGAGATGCCGGTGATGACCTTCATTGATACGGCAGGCGCCTGGCCCGGGATTGATGCCGAAGAACGTGGCCAGAGTGAGGCTATTGCCCGTAACCTGATGGAGTTGTCTTCACTTAAGGTGCCTGTGGTCTGTACTGTCATTGGCGAGGGTGGTTCAGGCGGTGCGCTGGCGATCGGTGTGGGTGACCGCATGTATATGCAGCAATTTACAATATATTCAGTGATTTCACCCGAGGGCTGTGCAGCCATTTTGTGGCGAGATCGAAAATATGCTGATGAGGCGGCAGAGGCGCTGAAGCCGACAGCCAAAGACCTGCTCGAACTCGGGCTGATTGACGGCATTATTAAAGAGCCTAAGGAGGGTGCCCACCGCAATGTGGAAGAGGCCGCCGAACTGATGGGAGAAACACTGTCATCTGCCGTAAAAGAGCTGCTGGAAATACCTGTGGACAAGTTGCTGCAGCAGCGGCAGCTGCGTCTGAGGCAAATGGGCGAATACGGCGGCGAGTGATTCCTTTGCAAGTCTGTTCCGATCCTGCTGGCATCCTTTTGTTAAAATACATCTGAAATCAAATACAAGCGCCTGTCCATCGGCTTGTGCTGGCACACATCGGAACGTATGCTTCGCCGCCCTTGGCAAGAGGGTGATCCGGAGAGGTACTCGAAGTGGTCATAACGGCACCGACTCGAAATCGGTTGGGGGCGAAAGCCCCACGCGGGTTCGAATCCCGCCCTCTCCGCCAGATATGGTTTGATATGGAGAGATGTCCGAGTGGTTGAAGGAGCACGCCTGGAAAGCGTGTGTGCCCCTACAGGGGTACCGAGGGTTCGAATCCCTCTCTCTCCGCCATGTTGATAAGGCTGCAGGTATATCTCAGCCGTGAAGAGAGAGGGTGAGAACCCGAGTTGAGGGTTTGACAAGATGGCGCAGCCGTCTTGAACGCCGGAGGTTTAACGACGGCGGCCCCGCAGGGGTGAGGAGCTTTAGCTCCGAATAATCCCTCGCTTCAATCAGTTTTCCGCCATTTCTGATAGCGGAAACCCTGTGTCACCCGGGTTGGGCCCCGCACGGTTGAACCCCGTGAACCCCGTCAGGTCCGGAAGGAAGCAGCGGCAGCGGGATTTTAGCGCGTTGCGAACTCGTCCGGCCCGGGTGGCGCTTTCTCCTTTTTGTTTTTCCTCAGCTGTGCTTGCATTGACCCATGCATGAAATGGTTGTCAGTGCGTATGGCCTTCACAAACATTTTGGCAATCGTGAAGTCGTCTGCGGTGTGGATTTTGAAATTCCTGCCGGTATCTGTTTCGGAATTCTGGGACCAAACGGTGCTGGAAAAACAACGCTGATGCGCATGCTTCTAGGTATATCTCCAATATCTAAAGGCGATTATCGGCTGTTCGGACATCCGGTTGATGATAGGAGTCTGCGCGCCCGTGTTGGCGTAGTACCGCAGATGGATAATCTTGATCCTGATTTTACAGTACGGGAGAATTTAACGGTTTTTGCAAGCTACTTTGGCATTGCCGCATCCGATGTCGGCATGCGGATTGATGATTTGCTTGATTTCGCGGCACTGAATGGCAGAACAAACGATACGGTAGCCAGTCTTTCCGGCGGTATGCGCAGACGTCTGATGATAGCACGGGCGCTGATCAACGAACCTGATCTGATTGTTCTGGACGAGCCAACCACCGGTCTTGACCCACAGGCGCGCCATTTGATCTGGCAGCGGCTGCGTTCGCTGAAAATGCGCGGCAAGACGTTGGTTCTGACTACACATTATATGGAAGAAGCACAGGAACTCTGTGATGAAATCATGATTCTGGATAACGGCCAGGTGCTTGATCGCGGCACGCCAGATGAGCTGATTGGCCGCCATGTGGAGGCTGAAGTTGTCGCCTTGCGCGGTCTGCTATCAGGCGCTGATGTGGATGTTCTGTGTGACGGCCTGGATGTCCGTCGTGAACATGTTGGCGATACATGGTTTTGTTACATGCGGGATGCCAGGCCGCTGCTGGCACGTTGTGCGGATGCTGCTGAGCTGAGTTTTATTCACCGTCCGGCCAGCCTTGAAGACGTGTTCCTGACCCTGACAGGCCGCGAGCTTCGGGAGGATGCATGAGCATCGCCCCGGCCGTTTCCCTGCGTAGCGCGCTGGCAGTGTGGCGGCGGAATTTTCTCGTCTGGCGCAAACTTGCAGCGGCGTCATTGATTGGGAACTTTGGCGACCCGTTCCTGTATCTGCTGGGTCTGGGTTACGGGCTGGGGATGTTTATCGGCCAGATGAGTGGCATTCCGTACATGGCCTTTCTTGCCAGCGGTATTCTATGTTCAAGCGCGATGAACACAGCAACCTTTGAGGGCCTGTATTCCGCCTTTACACGCATGAACCAGCAAGGAACGTGGGAGGGCATGCTGGTGACGCCTGTTTCGATTCAGGATATCGTGACCGGGGAAATGTTGTGGGCAGCCACAAAGAGCCTGATCAGTGGCACGGCTATCCTGACTGTGGCCGGCCTGCTGGGGGGTATCCAGGTCTGGGAAACGGCGTTGCTGGCGCTGCCTGTGGTTTTTGTGACCGGGCTGGCTTTTGCCGGGCTGGCATTGGTGGTCTGTGCGCTGGCGCCAAGTTATGATTTTTTCCTGTATTACTTCACGCTGGTTGTCACGCCGATGTTTTTGTTCTGTGGTGTGTTCTATCCGATTGAAACCTTGCCCCAGCTGGTACAGCTCATTGCTCAGATACTGCCGCTGACTCATGCGGTGGCTCTGATGCGTCCTTTACTGACGGAGTTGCCTCTGATCTCCCCGTGGCTGCATATCGCGGTGCTGGCAGCCTATGCCGCTTGCTGCATGCTGTTGGCAACGCATCTTGCCGCCAAACGTCTTCTTCGATAATCGTTTGTCGGCATTGCGCCGCCAAATCAGCGCCGTAGAGTAAGGCGGATGTCCTATGTCGTGCTTGCCCGCCGTTGGCGGCCGCAGAAATTCTCCGATCTGGTTGGCCAGGATGTTGTTGTACGTACGCTGAAAAATGCGCTGGCCAGCGGCAATCTTGCCCATGCCTACCTGTTATGCGGTATCCGCGGTGTTGGCAAAACGACGATCGCACGTCTGATGGCGATGGCGATCAATTGCAAAAAACCGAAAGGTGGAGAGCCATGCGGTGCATGCGATGCCTGTACGGCAATCGCTGCCGGATCAAACCTTGATGTGCAGGAAATGGATGCCGCCAGCCATACCGGTGTTGACGATATCCGTGAGATTCTGGATGGCGTGCGCTATCCGCCTACGAGTCTGAAATACAAGGTATATATCATTGATGAAGCGCACATGCTGTCAAAAAATGCATTTAATGCGCTCTTGAAAACACTGGAAGAACCTCCTGAACGGGTGATGTTCATTCTGGCGACGACCGAATCCGAAAAGCTGCCGATTACCGTGCGCTCGCGCTGCCAGCGCTTTGATCTACGGCGTTTGGGTCTGGATGAAATCAGCGCCTATCTGGAACAGGTCTTCAAGAAGGAAAAAATCGCGCATGATGAGCAAGCAGTATCTGAAATTTCTCGCGCTGCCGATGGCAGCGTGCGTGATGCCCTGTCTTTATCAGAGCGGGTTATAGCTTATGCCGGTGAAAAGCTGCAGGCAGAAGATGTGCGTACGGCGCTTGGTCTTGTGGGTTCGGGGCTGATCCGGACGTTATCCGATACGGTGTTTACCGGTGATACCGCCGCGGCAGTGGCGCATCTGCGTGCCGCGATGGCGCAGGGACAGGCGCCGCGCAGCCTGATCAGCGCCCTGGGAGAGATGTGGCATCAGCTTGCCTGCGTAAAGGTGGATGAAAACCTGCTTGATGTCGAGCCGGATACAGAGCACCGTCAATGGTTTGATCGCTGGGTCGGCGGACTGGATATGCAGGCGCTGGATTTACGCTATCAGGTCCTGGTTCACGGCCTGAGAGACATGGGTTTGATGGATGAGAGGCGTGGGGCGGAAATGCTGTTGATGCGATTGAGTCATCTGAATGATCTGTCCCCTGTTGGTGAGATGGATGAATCCTCCGAAGTGCAGACAGAAAAAGAAAAACATCCACTTAATATGACACGGTCTTCAGCCACAGAGCGGGGTCACAATGTGCAGACTGAAACCATGAACGAGTCTGGCAGTGAGTCCGCGCACGAGCCCACAAGTGAGCCGGATCTGCCATTGCATGAAGCCGATGAAGCGCCGGGGCGGCATTTTGATGACTGGCAGTCAGTGGTTGCTGCCTATAGCGAGATCAGGCCCGGAGTAGCGGCGATGCTGGACCATGTTGTGTGTGTGGATTTCGGCGACAAGGTGCGACTGGCGCTGGATACGCACCAGGAAAGCGCCATTGCCACGCCGGATCGTATGGCTTTCATGGAATGGCTGGGCCGCGAGGTATTCTGGGAGTCAAAGCAGGACTCGCATGAAGGCGAAACGCTTTCCGAAACACGCTCCCGTCAGATTGAGGCTGAAAAAGAGCGGCTGCGCAAGCTGGCTGAGGACGATCCACATGTGCAGGCGCTGATGACTGAAATGGATGCCAGGCTGGTGCGTGTGCGTCCTGCCGGGGCTCATGAAGACCCGGCATCCCGGCCCGAATAAGGAGAAGAGATGGTGAATATCGGCAAGATGATGCAACAGGCCAGAAAGATGCAGGAACAGATGCAGAAAATGCAGGAAGAAATGGCCGCGATGGAAATCACAGGCGAGGCCGGTGGCGGCATGGTAAAGGTGTTGATGAGTGGCGACCGGGTTATCAGGCGTGTGGAGATTGATCCGTCGCTTTGGGAAGAACAGGACAAGGAGCTGATTGAAGACCTGGTGGCGGCAGCCGTTAACGCAGCGCTGAAGTCAGTAGAGGATAAGCTCAAGGAACAGCAGCAGGGTATGTTGTCAGGCATGCCGTTGCCACCGGGATTCTCACCTTGATTTCAACACTTACTGGTATGCCGGAACCGCTGGCCCAAGTTGTGGAAAAGCTGGCTACATTGCCCGGGATTGGCCCGAAAACCGCAATGCGGCTGAGTCTGAATCTCCTGAGCAAGCCGGCCGAAGATGTCCGGCAACTGGCGCATTCGCTAAGCAAGTTGCACGATAATATGGGGTTTTGTGAGCGCTGTGGCTGCTTTGCCGATCAGGGGCGCTGCCAGATTTGTGATCAGCCACGCCGTGATGCGAGTATCATCTGTGTTGTCGAGCAGCCGGTGGATGTGTTGATGCTTGAGCGGGGCCGCAACTTTTCCGGCCAGTACCATGTATTGCACGGCCGGCTTTCGCCAATAGATGGCATCGGTTCTGATCAATTGTGGCTTAAATCGCTGGACAAGCGCATTGCAGAGGGTGCCAGTGAGTTGATTCTGGCAACCAGCGCTACCGTGGATGGCGAGGCAACAGCGCATTTTCTGGCCCGCCGTTATCAGTCATCCGATGTGAAGGTTTCACGCATTGCACGCGGTGTGCCCGAGGGCGGCGAACTCGAATATCTGGATGAATATACCCTTTCCCGCGCGCTTGATCAGCGCGTGGTATGGGAGCAGAAGGGCTAGTCAGTCATTGAGCGAAGCTCCTCGCTCCGCTTGCTGATTTCCTCCAGTGGCCAGTTCCACCACTGGCTGGCCAGCAGTTTCTCGA
>JBHHXG010000034.1:0-18036 GCA_046756985.1 Mariprofundaceae bacterium
CGGGCTGCCAGCCTGCAGCATCGCGCCAGCCGCGAGGACAGCAAGCCTGTTGCATCGGCCCAATTGGCACGGATTTTATGGTCGCAGGGCGAAAGAGATGCAGCCAGCGCCATGCTGGCCGTGCTGATGCTAAGGAATCCGGAAGACGAACAGTTGCTGGCATTAAAACAGGCATGGGCTGAGAACGGGGAATCATGACGCGACTTCGCATACTGGTCATGCACGGACCCAACCTGAACCTGCTCGGTACACGCGAGCCCGGCCATTACGGATCAGACACGCTTGCTGACATCAATCAGGAGCTGATCGGGCTTGGCGACCAGATGGGGGCTGAGATTATCCCCTACCAGAGCAACCATGAAGGAGAAATGGTGGACCGTATCCAGCAGGCCGCATCTGAGCACGAAGATGAGGGGCATATCGACGCCATCGTGATTAACCCCGCCGCCTACACACATACAAGCGTGGCCCTGCGTGACGCGCTGCTTGCGGCAAGCATACCGTTTGCCGAGGTGCATCTGTCAAATATCTACCGCCGTGAGGAATTTCGCCACCGCTCTCTTCTGGCCGATGCGGCTACGGGCATCGTAGCCGGGTTCGGTGCCAGTTCATATGCACTCGCACTGCGCGGCATGATTCAGTACCTACACCATTCCCAACAAGGAGAATAATGTGGACATTTCACAAATTCGGAAACTTATCCGCCTGATTCAGAGCACTGATGTCACCGAAATCGAAGTGGCCGAAGGCGACCAGACCGTTCGCATTTCACGCCAGAGTGCCGCGCCTGCCGTGGCCCCGGTTGTGCAGCATGTTGCAACCCCACTGCCAGCAGCACCTCCAACCGCACCTGCCGCCGCAACACCTGCTGAGGAAGCAGCTACAGATGAACATGTTGTCACATCCCCAATGGTCGGCACCTTCTACCGTGCACCATCCCCGGATGCCGATGACTTCGTAAGTGAAGGCAAAAAAGTCAAAAAAGGAGAAGTGCTCTGCATTATCGAGGCCATGAAGCTGATGAACGAAATCGAGGCCGAGTATGACGGTGTCGTTGAACAAATACTGGTTGCAAATGCATCACCGGTTGAATATGGCCAGCCGATGTTTGTCATTACGCCGCTTTGAATACCGCCGCGTAAAGACAGGGGAGCCTCATGTTTCACAAAATACTGATCGCAAATCGCGGTGAAATTGCCGTCCGCATCATCCGCGCTTGCAAGGAGCTCGGCATTCAGACAGTCGCTGTTTATTCGGAGGCTGACCGGGAAGCTATGCATACGCGGCTGGCCGACGAAGCTGTATGTATCGGACCTGCCCCCGGAGTACAGTCTTATCTGAGCATTCCCGCCATCATGTCGGCGGCTGAGGTCACCGATGCCGAAGCCATTCATCCCGGTTACGGCTTTCTAGCTGAAAATGCCGACTTTGCCGAAATCGTCACTGCCTCGGGATACACATGGATAGGCCCATCAACCCAGTCCATGCGCACGATGGGAGATAAAGTCGCCGCTAAGAAGGCAATGAAGACGGCAAACGTACCGCTTGTGCCTGGATCTGACGGCGCTGTAAAAACAGCCGATGAAGCAATAGCTATCGCAAAAGAAGCTGGTTTCCCTGTCATCGTCAAGGCATCTGCTGGCGGCGGCGGCCGCGGCATGAAGATTGTCCGCAGTGAACCGGGCATGGCCGGCGCATTCACGATGTGTCAGACGGAAGCAGGGGCTGCTTTCGGTGACGATACCGTCTTCATCGAAAAGTTTCTAGAGGAACCGCGCCATATTGAAGTGCAGGTACTGGGAGACGCACATGGCAATGTCGTGCACCTGTTTGAACGTGAATGCTCAATGCAGCGCAACAACCAGAAAGTACTCGAGGAAGCGCCGAGTCCGTTTCTCGATCCGGAAACACGTAAAGCAATTTGTAAGGCAGGCGTTACCGCAGCAGCCGCAGTGGATTATGTCGGTGCCGGTACCGTCGAGTTTTTGATGAATCCGGATAAAAGCTTTTATTTTATCGAGATGAATACCCGTGTTCAGGTTGAACACCCGGTCACCGAGGCAATTACCGGCGTGGACCTGATCGAGTGGCAGATTCGTGCTGCCGCCGGGGAGAAGCTCGCCTTCACACAGGATGATATTCAGATGAAAGGGCATTCCATCGAATGCCGCATCAATGCCGAACATCCTTTCAAATTCACGCCGTCACCGGGCAAGGTGGACCTCTATCATCCACCGGGCGGGCGCAATGTGCGCGTTGATTCAGCCGTATATTCGGGCTATACCATCCCGCCATATTACGACTCAATGATCGGCAAGATCATCACGCATGCACGCGACCGCGACAAATGCATCCGTACGATGCAGCGTGCTATGGATGAGCTGGTGATCCTTGGCGTCACCACCAATCAGGAATTGCATCAGCGGCTGCTGGCCAATCCGGGCTTCCAGTCCGGCGATTTCAACATTCACTTCCTGGAACGCTGGCTCAAACAGATGAACCTGTAATCTATCCAGCAAGCGGGAGTTCATAAGGGCTGCGGTTGCAGCCCTTATTGTTTATACGCCCGAATACTGTGCATGCACCTCTTTGGCATGCATATCCGGCAGCTTGTTCAGCGCTGCAATCAACGCCTTGGCCGAAGCCACGACAATATCGGTATCCGCGCCCTGGCCATTAACGATGCGGCTGTTGTCCTGCAAACGTACGGTTACTTCGCCCTGGGCATCGGTGCCGGAGGTAATGGCATTGACCGAATACAAAAGCAACTTGCCATTCGGCTCCACCAGAGAATTGATCGCCCTGAACGCAGCATCCACCGGCCCGTCACCCTGTGCCGTTGCCTTATGGACAGCGCCTTCGATATCTAGCTCAATGGCAGCCACCGGCGTATCGCTGGTACCGGAGGCGGCATGCAGACTGACCAGCTTGACGCGTTCGGTCTCGACCTCGGATTCTTCGGACAGAATGGACATCAGGTCTTCATCAAAAATGTCTTTCTTCTTGTCCGCCAACTTCTTGAAACGTTCAAATACCGCATTGAGCCTGTCGGCATCCAGCTCCACGCCCAGCTCTTCATAACGTGCCTTTAGCGCCGCCCGGCCCGAATGCTTGCCCAACACCATGCGATTGGTTGTCCAGCCGACCGATTCAGGCGTCATGATTTCATAGGTTTTCTGATGCTTGAGGACACCGTCCTGATGAATGCCGGACTCATGCGCAAAGGCATTGGCGCCGACAATGGCCTTGTTCGGCTGTACCGTCATGCCGGTAATCTGGGATACCAGTTTGGAAGTCGGCACAATCTTCGTCGTATCAATGCCGGTTTCGATGCTGTATCTGTCTGTACGCGTACCCAGAATCATGACAATCTCTTCCAGCGATGCATTACCGGCCCGCTCGCCCAGACCATTGATCGTGCACTCGACCTGTCTGGCGCCGTTCTCCACCGCCGCCAGAGAATTAGCGACCGCCAGGCCCAGATCGTTATGGCAATGCACCGAAAAAATAGCCTGATCGGAATTTGGAACACGCTCGATCAGCTCGCAGATGCGGCTGCCAAACTCATCAGGTGTCATGTAACCAACTGTATCCGGGATATTGATCACGCGAGCGCCGGCAGCAATGGTCGCCTCGACAATACGGCACAGGAAATCCATTTCCGAGCGTCCGGCATCTTCGGCCGAGAATTCGACTTCCGGTGCCAGTGAGCGTGCCAGTTTGACAGATTCGGTTGCGCGCTCCAGCACTTGCTCAGGAGTCATGCGCAGTTTTGCCTGCATATGAATCGGGCTGGTTGCAATAAAGGTATGAATACGCGCCTTCCCTGCTGGCTTCACCGCCTCACCGGCACGCTCGATGTCTTTTGGATGCGCCCGGGCCAATCCGGCAATGGTCGGACCTTTGACCTCGCTGGCAATACGGTGCACTGCCTCAAAATCGCCTGGTGATGCAATCGGGAAACCGGCTTCGAGGATATCCACACCGAGTGTTGCCAGACTGTGCGCCACACGCATTTTCTCATCCATATTCATCGAACACCCAGGTGATTGCTCGCCATCACGCAGGGTGGTATCAAAGATGTACAGCCGGTCTGTCATATCCAATCTCCTCAATCCATTACCACAAAAAAAGCCGCAGGAAAAACCTACGGCTCGTGTCTATCTAAAAACTGTTCGCTCAGTTAAGCACACAAGCCGCTGTCGGGAGCAAATAGAAGCTCCCGGGCTACCAATAATTCCAGATTTAACAACATCATGGCCGGATTAAAGCACTGCGAAGATAAAGGGTCAATCATCTGTGCCCGCCTCATCATCCGATTGCTCACGGTGACGGCGGCGGGCAAGGCGCATGCGTCCAGCCCGCTGGCGTTGCCATATGCTCAGAAGAGGGCCATGCACGCAATATGCCACAGCCATAATGAACAGTGTCTTGTATGGATCGGCCACAATCAGCACAAGCGCCAGAAGCATTAATAGCAGCACAGCAAATGACCTGCGCTGTTTCAGGTCGATATCCTTGCCGGAAAAAAAACGTACCCGGCTGACCATCAGCCAGGACAGAAAAACAGCTATAAAAAACCACAGCCACGGAACAGGCGTTATCTCTGCCTGCTCATGGAACAGTACTGCTGTCGCAAACAGTCCCGCCGCGGCAGGCGTAGGCAGACCCTGGAAATAGCGTTTGTCCTGATGGCCGACCTGGGTATTGAATCGCGCCAGCCGCAAAGCAGCACATGCCGCCACGAGAAATGCAGCCAGCCAGCCCGGCTTGTGCAGCGGCGTCAGCGCCCACATATAGGCCAGCACCGCAGGGGCAATGCCGAATGACAGCATATCGCATAGTGAATCATATTCGGCGCCAAAGGCTGTTTCCGCATTCAAAAGGCGGGCCACGCGGCCGTCCAGCATATCGAATACACCGGCAGCAATAATGGCCCAGGCAGCCAGCTCATAGCGCCCCTGAATGGCTGCAATCAGCGCATAAAAACCGGCAAAAAGGCCCATGCTTGTAAACAGGCTGGGCAGAAGATAAATGCCGCGCTTTTTTCCGAGCAGCTTAGTCTTTGGCATAATCTTTACTGCCTCCCCTGCGGGCCAGAATAGTCTGTCCGGCAATCGTACGATCGCCGGTCTTCACGCATAGCTCGTAAGAGTCAGGAACCTCGCAATCCACACGCGAACCAAAACGGATCATACCGATACGCTGCCCTGCCTCAACATGATCACCAACAGCAACATAGGACACGATGCGCCGTGCCACCAGCCCGGCAATCTGGGTAAAAGCAACACGTGCACCATTATCTGTTTCCATCTCAAAGCGATTACGCTCATTCTCCTCACTGGCCGCATCAAAACTGGCGTTCACGAAACGGCCGGGCGAATACTGCATATGCGTGATGCGTCCAGCCATTGGCGCACGATTCACATGCACATCAAAAACATTCATGAAAATATCCACACGCAGGCCGGAGCGGCTTGCTTCCGCCCTCACCACCTTGCCATCAGCAGGGGCTACGAACACGTCTCCCTGCGGAGTTTCCCTCTGCGGATCACGAAAAAAATTCAGTAAAAACAACGACAGCAGCGCTAATATAGATGCTGCAATCCACCAACACAGCAAGGCA
Source organism: Mariprofundaceae bacterium (assembly GCA_046756985.1). Taxonomy (GTDB): domain Bacteria; phylum Pseudomonadota; class Zetaproteobacteria; order Mariprofundales; family Mariprofundaceae; genus JBHHXG01. Next base: position 5,627 of record JBHHXG010000034.1, read on the forward strand.
GAAATCATTGCCAGCACGAGACACGGCAAAATGAACATCCATCCTTCGGGAGCAAAGGGGAACCGGTTGCGCGGACGCCCGATAATAGGTTCGATTCGACTCATCGAGCGAGAGCCTACATGCAGTCATGGGCAACGGCTACGCTTGCCATATGAATCATGGCGGTAGCCAATCGCGAAACTTGGGCTAGACTAGCTCCTGAGATGGCCTTAAACGACGAAGAGCTACTGCACGTCTACCGTGATCTGCACAAGATTTTCCTTGAAGATCTTCATATCGTTCGCCCTCTGATTCAGATGCTGCAATCCCGGGGGGATATTGAACATGCCCGCGAGCTTGCTCTGAGTATGGCCCGACGCATGCTTGCCAAAGGCAAGCCCGGCAGTGCTATCGGCTTTCTTGAGCTGTGCAGGCAGCTTGAACACCCTGACACAGCCGAAATCGAGGCACTGTCCGGCATTGCCCGCCTCACCGAAGACGGCCCCATCGATGTGGAATCCGGTTCTGATCAGGTATTTACATTGATCGATCAGCTGTCCGATCTTGAAGCCATGGACTTTTTGAGGCAGGGGCGTCTGCTGGCGATTGATGATAGTCAGGATGTCGTCCATCAGGGCGAAGTCAGCCGCAATTTTTATCTGATTCTGGAAGGAGATATGCATGTCCATATTGACACCGCTAATGGACACGATATCTCGCTGAGTACGCTCAGGCCAGGTCATTTCTTTGGTGAGTTCGCCTGTGTCTACCAGCTGCCGCGTTCCGCCACGGTTACTTCCAAAGGAAACTCTGCCGTGCTCGAGTTTTCAGATCTGGCGATTTCCCAGTTGATGCAACGCTCTCCGATCGCCGGCGAACGGTTGATGCGCACAGTGCAGTCACGCCTGATTCATGCCATGTCCTACAGCCATCCGGCTTTTGTCGAACTGCCGGAAGCCGATCGCAGATGGCTGGCTGAGGAATCGCGTCTGCTTGAATTCCAGCCCGATGCCACGGTGACACGCCAGGGAGAAATGAGCAATTACTGCTGCGTTATCGTACATGGCGAGGCTATCGCCAGGCGCCAACAGGATGATCAGGCATTACAATGTGCGCTCAAGACCGGTGATATCTTCGGTGATGCCATCCGCTATGTCCGCCTTCCGAAAGGAACAGAGGTTATTGCGACCAGCCACTGCCTGGTTTGCTGTATTCCCAAGTCGGTGTTCCAGTCATTCATGAATGCCTATGCCTCTTTTGAACATTGGGTGGAGCCGCATGGTGAAGCCAGACAACAGCAACTTCAGCTTCCGCTGGAAGAATGGGATATCGAAGCCTGATCTGTTTTTTCACGCACCGACAGACCTAACTCTGTGATCAGAAATACCAGTCCATTCTGAGGGCGAGCAAATTCTCAAAACGTGCAAACTCGCCGCTTTGTGCCCCGCCTGGCAACTGGGCAAAGAGGCTGATGTCGATATTTTCGGCCGCCGACCAGACCAGCTGGGGCAGGAAGAAGACACTGGGATCCCCCGTGTCGGCCAGCAACAACAAATCCAGACGCCATAAAGGTGTCAAATCATACCCGGCCATAACGCCGAACAGGGAACGCTTGAGCGTTTGCAGCCGGTCTACAGACTGGCCCAGAGGGACGATACCTGGCGCACCATTGTAGAAATATTCCGCAGCCAGATACAAGCCAGCCGGAAACCACTGATTGGTCAGCGTATAGTCATAACCGGCTGAAAGCTGCAAATATGATTTGCTCTGTGCCGGCCATGCCTGCATCAGCTCCAGTCGGGCGCCGCCATCACCGACATTGCCGGTAATGTCCAACCCAAAAATATCTTCATCACCAATACGGCCTCCGAGCAGCGATACGTCCGTCTCACCGAAGGTATCCTGCCAACGCAGTACCCACTTGCGAGATACACCATGCGCTACACGTCCCGGTGCAACCACGGCCTGAATCACACCGGATTTGGAATATCGCCAGGCGGCAATGCCCGCATCCACGCCGGTTTTCTGCTCCGGTTCCAGCGCAGTCGGGTCCACCGGATTGAAACGGTCGGTAGGGTTCCAGATACGCCCCGAACCCCAGGCAATGCGCTGACGGCCCGCGGTAACCTGAATTGATCCTCGCTCAAACTGCAGCCAGCCGCGATACAAGGTGTGCTGCCAGTCCAGTGAACCTGAGCTGTGAATGGTGGCGGTTAAATCCGCATAGGTCGGGTCAGGAAGAGCAGACAGAGCCCGAAATAGCGGGTCGCGCACCAGCCCGCCCCACAGCATTTCATTGTCATAAGCGACTTCCCACGAAAATGGGCCTTCGGCCCCTTCCAGGCGCAGCCGCAGGCGGTTTAAGTCCGTTGTGATCGACTGCCCCTGACTGCCTTTGGTGTAAAACAGCAGGTTGGTATACTGGCCGGAGAACTCGATTGCATGGACAGACACAGACGTCATCGATCCTATACAACAGATAAGAGCAGCCACCCATCTCACCGATGCGTATGCTCCACAATCTGTCCGTCTTCCATGTGCATCAGCTCCTTGCCGGCATCCATCACGGCAGGATCATGCGACGCAATCAGGAATGTTGTTCCATGGGTTTCATTTAACTGTCGCATAAGGGCCATAAGCGCTTCGCCTGTATGACTGTCAAGATTTGCTGTCGGTTCATCAGCCAGCACGATATCCGGCTTGCTGGCCAGCGCCCGGGCCACGGCAATACGCTGCTGCTGGCCACCGGACAGCTGGTCCGGACGCCTGTTCTCCATGCCTTGCAAACCAACTTCGGCCAGCCACTGATCGGCAATCTGCTCCCGCTTGGCTGCTGAAGCGCCCTGTAACTGCAGCACATAGGCGACGTTCTCACGGGCTGAAAGCACCCGGATCAGATTGTAGGACTGAAAGACGAAACCAATATGCTTTAGGCGAAATGCCGCCCGTTCTGCCCGCGAGAGCCGCAGAACATTTTGCCTGGATATCATTAGAGTACCAGCATCCGGCCTGTCCAAAAGACCAGCCATGTTCAGCAGCGTCGTCTTACCTGAACCGGAACGACCAGCCAGTACCGCGAACGCCCCATCCTGCAGGGACAGGTCTACATCGTTGAGTGCTGCGATCTCTCCCGTACCGCTTGAATAGTATTTTTTCAGCCCTTCCGCCTTGATCATTGGCATCAGCCTTACACTTCCCGCATCGCAACAGCCGGGTCCAGCTTTGCTGCCTTCCAGGCAGGGAACAGCCCTGATACGATAGCACCCACGATGGCTGCTCCCAGAATACGTATGACAGATTCCACAGACAACGCTGGGTGAACGACTGAATCCATATAAAAAAAGGAAAAGGCGACAGCAAACCTGGAAAGATCAATCCCCTGTGCTCCAAAATACACAGATGCCCACCCTCCCAACGCAAAGCCTGCCACACTTCCAATGAACACCAGAATCAGGGTTTCCCAAATAATCATGGCAAAGATCTGCCGGGACGTAACACCCAATGCGCCCATGAGACCCAATTCGCGGGTACGTTCATGCATACTCATTAGCATTGTATTCAGCACCTCCGCCAGCACGACAAGTATCACGACGCCCAGAATAATCCATGTATATGCATCGGCAAACTGCGACCATTGCTCGGCCATTGGGTCAATGTCACTCCAACTTAGCACTTCCATGCCTTTGCCAGAGAACTTCTGACGTAGTTTCGCGGCCAGTGGTTGAACTGAATCAAAATCGTGCGTGAAAACAACAACGTCGGTTACAGCCTTATCGAGATCGAGCCACTTCTGTGCCGCACTCAATGGAATAACCGCAGCAAGGTTATCTATATCCATGACACCGGAATAAAGGATGCCGCGCACGCGGAAAACCTCGGAAGCAATATCGCCAGTCGGAAGTGCCGCCATCAGCACAATCTTGTTGCCAAGCCCTACCTGCAAATGATCAGCCAGACCATCCCCCAACAACACGGCATGATCATCCTGCTGCGTCAGCCATCGGCCCTGCTGGACAAAATTGATCAAACGACTCAAGACCCGCTCACGTTCCGGTTCAATGGCATACACCAGAACACCGGCATTGGCACCAGCTGCCGAAGCCAGGCCTGATACCCGAACCCGCTGTGTCCAGCCTGCCACCATAGGATGAGATTTAAGCTCTTCGGTAAGCATTACAGGGGCCTTAATACGGTCTGCCAGTTTCCTGCTTTGTTCATAACCATCCGCATGTATCTGGATATGTCCCATCAGCGTCAGGGCAAAATTTGTCTTGATTTGCTGCATCCAGCCATCATTCATTGCTGAAAGGAAGGTCAGTGCCGCAATGCCCAGGGCAAGTGCTGCTATTGTTAGCCCGGTTCGCATCGGATGCAGCCAGAGATTACGCCAACCGAGCTTGAGATAAATCTTCAGATCAAACATGGTGAATTGCTTCTACCGGCTCAAGTCGCGATGCTCGGACTGCAGGAACGATTGCGGCAAACAATGCGGCTGCAAGTACGGCCAGTATCGTAGTCAGCAAGTGATCAAGGTCGATCTCGGTGCGGATCACCGGGTCAATGTAGAAGCGTGTTACGGTATCCATCTGGGCAGAGAGATCGATGCCCACCCGGTTAAAAAACAACACCAGGGCCATCCCCAGGAGCGTACCAACCCCGATTCCGATTGCACCGATCAACACAGATTCAATGGCGACCATACATGCCAACCGAAGACGGCCGCAGCCCAGTGCCATCATAACGCCGAATTCATGAACACGTTCCAGTGTACTCATCAAAACTGTATTCATTACTCCGGCTGCAACAATGACCAGCACGATGGTAAGAAAGATGTAGTAAAATGCGTTCTCCAGTTCAACCCACTGCTTCATCATCGGGTACATATCATACCATCGCAACACTTCGTAGCGGCTATTGCCGAGAGCATCACGCAGCATGCGTGTGGTCTGTTCCAGCTCTTCCCTGGGCAACTGAATGACTATCTCGGAAATACGGCCTTCCATGCCGAGAAGTGTTTGCATGAAACCAAGCGGGACGATAGCAAGTCCACGATCAATACCCATCTCGCCGCTTTCGATAATACCGACAAGTCTGAACTTGTCCGCCGCTAACGATCCGAAACGATCTTCAGCCAGAAGCACCACCTCATCATCCAGGTGCACCCCCAGGTTACGGGCTGTTGTTGCCCCCATAACGCAGGCCTGACTGTCGTCCAACCGGAGAAATCGTCCACGGCTTACTTTTGTATGCAATCGTGTAGCCATGGGTTCTGTCTCGGGAGAGATGCCGAGCATGATCAATCCTTCGGAGTTTTCTTCTCCCGCGGCCAATGCAAAAGTGCGCAGCCGGGCAGTTCTGCGTATTTCGCCCATCTGGCTCAGTTGCTGATTAACTTTTCCCATATCGGGCACTGTTCGGATCAGTTTCGGGTGTCGGAAAAAATCTTTGGCATGAATCTGAATACTGCCAACGATAACCTGTTGCAGGTTACGCATCATGCTATTGTGAGCACCATCATTAAATCCCCAAAGGAACAGTAATGAAGCAAGGCCGAAAGCGATAGCAGAAACTGTAATCAGGCTGCGGCGAAGGTTTCGCACAATATTGCGCCAGGCCATCGCCAGCAGCATACGCCTACCTGACCTTCCGCTTCATATTGGCGCGGGTAAACACTGAGTCCGCTATCGGCGGATCAAACTGAACTGCCTCCAGTTGCAGCACGGTTTGCTTGTCGGGATTATCCAGCGGGCGCATGACCCAGCGTGATGGAATACGCCGACCACCAAGCTCGCGCACATCCTCGAACTGTAGGCTGCGCCGTTTTTTGCCGGCTTCATCGTAGAAATCTTCGGAGACCGGCATGCCATCCAGGCTGATGACATGGATCAACTTGCCCCAGACAACCGGCGCATCGGGTTTTGGTATTGATTCGACAGTAATCGTATTTTTATTACGGGCCGTTATGCTGTGCGTATAGTCCTCAACCACAGATGCGGCCTTGACCAGATCATCATTAGTAAAATCCGATCCCATCCACGATGACAGCATCATCGAAGGAGGAATGCGGATATCGCGCTCAAGCTTCGGCAGATACATCCACAGGTTGCCGCCGAGCTTCAGATACGACGTATCTTTGTCTTTCTTCGGCGCAATAATGCGGATAAAAAAACGCTTGCCCGGACGATCATCCCAGCTGTCAAAGCTTACCGAGCGTTCCCAGTCCGGCGTTTTTACATGCATCGTATAGCGGGCGATATTGGTGTCCGAACGCAGCAGTTCCTGCAATCGGACCATCGCCTGTAATGCCTCGTTATCGTCTCCAGCCCATCCCTGCATGGGAAGAGCCGCCAAAACCATGACGATCACAAGGCATTTCATGACTGTAGTCTAGTCCCGTCTGTGCTGGTCTGCGAACAGGGACTTTGCATGGGGTACCAGCGCCTGCTCCACATCCTGTCGAGATGCCTTGACTCCCTGCGCATACATGGATGTTGTCAATGCATCCACCATGCCGCATGGCACAATACCGGTAAAATGTTTCAGGTTCGGATTAATATTCAGCGCGATGCCGTGATAAGTGACCCACTTACGGCAGCGCACACCCACAGCGGCAATCTTTTCGTCGGCAACCCAGACGCCAATGCCTCGCTGGCTGCGTTCTGCCGATATGCCAAAATCGGCCAAGGCGCGGATCACCATTTCCTCAAGCCGCCAGACATGCCGGTGCAGGTCCTGCTCGCGTCGCAAATCGGCAAGTACATAACAGACAAGTTGCCCAGGCCCATGGTAGGTGACTTCACCGCCACGCCCGCTTTGAAAAACATCAATCTGCTTGCCATCGACCTCACGCTGTAACACATCGGCTTCATCACCCGATGTGCCAATGGTGTACACCGGCGGATGCTCGGTAAAAATAATGGCTGGTCCGTTTTGTCCTGCGAGAATCCGTGTCACATACGCTTCCTGCTCGCTGACCGATTCCAGATATGTTTGGCTGTCATAGCGAATAATCTGCAGACCTGTCAAAAGCGGAACTCCAGGGCTGTTTTGTATATGATATCTGTTGACTCAACCTGTTGTGGCGGACGGTTATCGTAGCTGAGTTCGACACTCAGCTTTAAATCCAACTGCTTGGTCAGATGCACCCGCATGGCTGCTTCTTCAAGCAACCGGATATCAGATGCGTCTTGCCAAGCAGGCTGAATGTAGATGGTATTCAACAAACGCAGACGCTCATTGAGGCGATGATGCAAAGCCAGATAGGTGTTGCCACGCCACAGGTCTGTCCGCAGCGGATCAGTCGTCCCGGCCTCGAATTTCAGGCGCTCACGTTCATAAAAACTACCCAATCCAAGATAAATGGATGTCTGTTGCCTACGCCACGAAAAGCGCAGGCCAGCCCCTGCCAGCGCACGCAGTGACAATCTGGCAAACTCGTCCTGCTGTGCCTGCACAAAACCTTCGACAGCGATGGCCTCATCAAGTCTGATACGGTGCCGGAAATGGGCAAAAGATCTGTTAGTGTCACGCACGCCACTGGTCTTGCTGTAGGTATAACTGCCAATGAGCATGTCGGTATGCAGGCCATACCGCCACAGCAGCTGTGCATCGGTTGCAAGGCCCAGCTTATCAGTATTTCCAGATGCACCATTTAGCGCCAGTCCCGCACGGCCGCTGAATCCCTGCTCCGATTCGGTGTCCAGCCCCAACTCTTCGATGTTCACAATGGCGCTGGCGAGAGTAGGCATAAGAAACAGAGCACCCATCGCCGCCAGCATGCGCAAGATACACATGCGCATACGCTAACCAAGCCGTGGTACGTTGACCATGCGTCGAGGTCTACTACAATAAGTCCCCTTTCGGCCAGATGAATCACATGGCCGCCTTGGGAGAATACCATGCCTGCAGCCAAGCCATCTGATGAAACGCCCGATTTTGACAAATTGACATTTGAAGAGGCGCTGAATCAGCTGAGCCATCTGGTCGAAACACTTGAGTCCGGCAAACTGCCGCTGGAGGAAAGCATCGCAGCCTTTGAAACCGGTGTAAAATTGTCCCGCCGTTGTGAGGCGTTGCTCGATGAGGCGGAACAGCGCCTGCAAGTGCTCAACTCCGAACCATCTGCCGCACCAACTGAATAACCCGTGCAAACACCCGCCTTTCTGAAACAGCATGCATCTATGTTGAACCAGTCGCTTGAGCAGATGCTGGCGGCGCGAAAAAGCGTTATCCCGAAGCAATTATGGTCTGCGATGCATTACTGCCTGACTGCTGGCGGCAAACGTATTCGCCCGGCCCTGATGCTGGAATGCCATGCTGCCTGCGGTGGTAAAAATACCGATATCGTTCTGCCTGCCGCAATGAGTATCGAATGCATGCATACCTACTCATTAATCCACGATGATTTGCCATGCATGGATGATGATGACCTCAGGCGCGGCAATCTGACCTGCCACAGACAATTTGACGAGGCCACCGCCATTTTGACTGCAGACGCCTTGCAAGCTATGAGTTTTGAACTGCTTGGCGAGGGCAACTTGTCTGATGAGATGCAGGCAGCGCTGTGTCACAAGCTGGCGCTGGCTGCCGGGGCACAGGGCATGGTGGGTGGCCAGATGCTGGATATGCTGGCCGAGGATCAACAGCCCGACAGTGTTCTGGAAGTCGAACGCATTCATGTCCACAAGACAGGCGAACTGCTTTGCTATTGCTGCAATGCCGGCGCGCTGTTGGCTAATGCCAGCGCCACACAGCAGGAAGCCTGCTGCCGTTATGGCAAGGCAGTCGGCCTGCTGTTTCAGATTGCCGATGATATTCTTGATGCAACAGCAAGCTCGGAAGCGCTCGGCAAAAGTGCTGGCAAGGATGCCACCCAGCACAAGGCGACATATGTTTCCGTGCTGGGGCTGGAGCATGCGCGCGAACTCGCGGATGACACGCTGGATATTGCTATTGAATCGCTGGCTCCGCTTGGAGATTCGGGAAAACCGCTGCACGATCTGGCGTGTTATATAAGGAACCGCAGCCAATGAACCTATCCGAATATCCCCTGCTCGCTGGCATGCATTCGCCAGCGGATGTCAAACATCTGCGTGAAGACGAACTGCCCGCACTGGCTGGGGAAATGCGCCATTATCTGATTCAGACGCTGGCATCCATTGGCGGCCATCTTGGCGCCGGGCTCGGCGTCGTCGAGCTTACCATTGCGCTGCATTACCTTTTCGATACTCCACAGGACAGGATTATCTGGGATGTCGGCCATCAGGCCTACCCGCACAAAATGCTGACCGGCAGGCTCGAAGCCATGCCGAGTATCCGCCAGCATGGCGGCCTGTCCGGCTTCACCAGCCGGACAGAATCCGAATACGACCCCTTTGGTGCGGGTCATGCGTCCACATCGATTTCTGCCGCCTATGGCATGTCCGTAGGCCGCGATCTGAAGCAACAGGCGCATCAGGTTGTCGCCGTCATCGGCGATGGCGCCTTAAGCGGCGGCATGGCCTTCGAGGCACTGAACAATGCCGGTACCAAACAACATCAGCTTCTGGTCATCCTGAATGACAATGAAATGTCAATTGCCCCGAATGTCGGCGCCATGTCTGCCTATCTGGCGCGTATCATTACCGGCAAGGCATATACCAATGTGAAGGATGCCACGCGCAAGCTGCTGGAAAAACTGCCGGGAGCGCTGGATGCGGCCCGTAAACTGGAAGAACACGTCAAGGGCATGATTACGCCGGGTACACTGTTTGAAGAAATGGGATTTCGCTATATCGGCCCCATTGACGGTCATGATTTTGATCATCTGCTGCCGACGCTGGCCAACTGCAAGGAACTGGACGGCCCGCTGCTGTTACATGTGCTGACCAAAAAAGGCTTCGGCTTTTCGCCGGCTGAAGAAGACCCGGAAACATGGCACGGGCTGGGGCCGTACAATCCTGAAACCGGCGAACCACATCCACCATCTGAAGGTCCGCCGTCCTATACAGAGGTCTTTGCCGACACACTGGCTGATATGGCCGATCACGATAAGCGTATCGTCGCTATCACAGCCGCAATGCCGGGCGGTACGGGGCTGTCCCGCTTCTGTAAACGGCATCCCGAGCGGTGCTTTGATGTCGGTATTGCCGAGCAGCATGCCGTGACATTTGCCGGCGGCTTGACCTGCGAGGGACTGCGCCCGGTGGTGGCAATTTATTCAACCTTTTTGCAAAGGGCTTATGACCAGATCATTCACGATATTTGTATTCAGAATTTGCCGGTAATCTTCTGTATGGACCGCGCCGGCATCGTCGGTGCGGATGGCGCCACACACACCGGTATGTTTGACATCGCCTACCTGCGCTGCCTGCCGAACATCACAATCATGGCGCCAAAGGATGAGGATGAACTCCGGCATATGCTGGCCACCGCTTTCACGCTGGACTCTCCGGTGGCAATCCGTTATCCACGTGGCACGGGATATGGCGTCGAATTGCATACACCTGAACCGCTGCCGATTGGTGCGGCCGAACAGCTGGAAGCCGGCGGTGATGGCCTCGTCATTGCAGTTGGCAGCCGTGTACGGGATGCACTGGCTGCGACAGAAACGCTGCGTCGGGAAGATCAAATAATGCAAACGCTGCTTAACCTGCGTTTTATCAAGCCGCTGGATGAAGAGACGATTCTGAAACATCTGCAACCGGGGAAGCCATTGCTTGTCATCGAGGAGGGCAGCCGGCAGGGCGGTATAGGTGAGCAGATCGCAGCGCTGGCCCTGGCATCCGGATGGCAGGGCCCATTCTCGCATATGGGTATGCCGGATGCGTTTCCCGAACATGGCACGCAAATAGAAATTCTGCATGAGTTGCGGCTTGATAGCGATGCGATAATCCGGGAAATGCGCCGCTTGACCGGATAACGCAGAAAGCGGATCAATCGTAGGCTTTTGACAGCCGAACTTTGCACCTCTAAATTGACCGTATGCGTCCGCTGATTCTCCTGATCGCACTGGGAACCCTGTTCGCCCCGGCATTTGCCACAGCCGGTGAAGAAAGTTATTACATCGGTGCGCGCAATGGCGTGGATGTGCTTGATGCGCCGCGCACCAGCGCTAAAGCCCTTGGCCGCCTTGAGCGTATGGCAGACGTTAAGGTACTGCAGAAACGACGTGCCTGGTGGAAAGTAGAAGCACTTGGGGATGAATCTGAATTGCTCGGCTGGGTGCGCGAGGGCGCTGTACGCAAGCGTTATCAGCCCGGTGTGCGCAAGAAGGTGACCTCTTCCGCTTTTGCCGCCTTTACTTCCCTGTTCAGCAGGTCTGCGCCACAGCAGCAAACAGCCGTGCTCGGCGTTCGTGGTCTCGAAGACGAAGGCGGCGATGCCACTGCCAGTCAGCAGACGCAGCAGTCTGCAAAAGAGATGGTGCAGTGGATGGAAGGCTTAAAGGTCGAAGAGCAGGAAGTCGCTGACTTCGTTCAGGAAGGAGACCTGAACCCGTGAAGCGCAGTCTGTTGTTTCTGATGTTGGTCTTTATGGTCCCACCCGCACAAGCTTTTGACCTCGGTGGCGTACTCAATGCGATTGGCGGCGTAAATGGCGGCTCGTCCAATGATGCGGCTGAAAATTTCCGCAGAATTCAGCAGGGTTTGAAGCTTGTACAGGCACTGATCCCGATTTCCGACGAGGAAGAAAAAATTCTCGGCCGCTCGGTAGCGGCAAGGGTGATTGAACGATTTCAGATCGCAGATGCGCCTGAGCAAACCTACTACCTGAACCTCATCGGCACCGCCATCGCTCAACGCTCGGACAGGCCCGAGATCGACTACCATTTTGCCGTTCTGGCGACTGATGATGTGAATGCCTACGCCTGTCCCGGCGGCTTTATTTTTGTCACGCGTGGCGTGCTCGGCATGGTGAAAGATGAAGCGGAACTTGCGGCCGTGCTGGCGCATGAAATCGCGCACGTAACCGAAAGGCATATCGTCAAGGCGCTGCAGCAGTCCAAGATTATGAAGGTGGGGACGGAAGTTGCCGCAGCTGAATTTAATGCCCCCGGCCCGCTGTTCGATGCCATGACCCAATTTGCCACCGATGCGCTGTTCAAGGGTCTGAAAAAGGATGATGAATACGCCAGCGATATGAAAAGCGTTGAATATCTGGACCGCCTCGGCTATGACTATCCCGCCATGTTTGATGTGCTCAAGCACCTCGATATGCGCCGCCGCATGGGCATGACGAAGGTGCTGTCAAAGACCCACCCCAATCCGAAGTACCGGCTGAAGAAGATCGAGGCGGCAAGCCGAAAGATGGACCTGGACGAACCGACCCACATCCGATTGCCAGAGCGTTTTGCACGCCACATCTAAGACAAAAAAATGCCGCCTTGATCGCCTTCTGACCCTGCACGGCCTGGCCGAAAGCGGCAGTCAGGCACAGCGCCTGATCATGGC
>JBHHXG010000035.1:0-17973 GCA_046756985.1 Mariprofundaceae bacterium
TAAGCATTTAAACTAGGCGTTCGCCATACGGCGGCTTGATGGCACAGGATTTTCCATCGGACGAAGTCCAAGCTTCTCAAACAGCTTCTGATCATTGTCCGCTTCCTGATTGCCAGTGGTGAGCAGCTTCTCGCCATAGAAAATCGAATTCGCACCTGCCAGAAAGCACAGCGCCTGCATTTCCTCGCTCATTGCTTCACGCCCGGCGGATAATCGGACATGACTGCCCGGCATCGTAATACGGGCGACGGCAATCGTGCGGATGAACTCGAAGTGATCCAGGTCTTCCAGGTCTTCCAGCGGAGTGCCTTCCACCTTCACCAGCATGTTGATCGGCACCGATTCCGGATGCGGATTCATATGTGCAAGCTGTGCGATCAGTCCGGCGCGATGCCGACGTGTTTCGCCCATGCCGACAATGCCACCACAGCAGACACTGATGCCGTTGGTACGGACGTGCTTCAGCGTATCCAGCCTGTCCTCATAGCTGCGGGTGGTAATGATTTCCTTGTAAAACTCAGGATCGGTATCAAGGTTGTGATTGTAATAATCCAGCCCGGCCTCTTTCAGCTTTGTGGCCTGCTCCCCGGTCAACATGCCCAGCGTGGCGCAAGTCTCCATGCCCATAGCATTGACTTCACGCACCATGTCCAGCACATGCTCGAAGGCGCGCCCCTTGGGGTTGCGCCAGGCCGCACCCATGCAGAAGCGCGTTGCGCCCTTTGCCTTCGCCGCACGGGCGGCCTCAAGCACGATATCCATGGCTATCAGACTTTCGGACTCGACTTCGGTGTTGTAGCGCGCGCTCTGCGGGCAGTATTTGCAGTCCTCGGGGCAACCGCCGGTCTTGATTGAAAGCAGGGTTGAGAGCTGTACCGCGTTGGCATCGAAATGAATCCGATGCGCCTGTTGTGCGCGGAAAATAAGATCATTGAACGGCAGCGTAAACAGCGCCTCGATTTCATCCACAGTCCAGTCATGCCGCATTGCTTGTACCTCCGTCAACCTTCAGAATCCAAAGGGTAAACGGTCAGGTGCCTTTCGGCAAAATATCGTTACTGCTCAGGCTCGTATTGGATTCTGCTCAGATACTTACGGATCGGCAGTATCTTGCTGAGACTCATGGACAGAGAATCCATGCCCAGGTTAAGAAAAGCCTGTGTCCACGCTGGATCGGCCGCCATTTCACCGCAAACGGACACGGGAATGTCTGCCTTTTTAGCCGCCTGCACCGTCTGCCGGATCATCTGCCAGACTGCCGGGTGCTCGGCATGATAGATGCCTCCGACATCCTCATCGCCACGGTCCGCCGCCAGCGTATACTGAATCAGGTCATTGGTGCCGATGGAAAACATATCACAACATTTCGCCAGATCACCGGCCACCATCGCTGCTGCCGGCACTTCAACCATTGCGCCCACTCCAGGCTGTACCGACAGCCCCAAATCGGCGCGGCAGTGGTCCAGCGCATCGCGTACCTGATGAATTTCCTCACAGCCTGTCACCATTGGTACAAGAATCTTCACCGGCCCCTGTTCAGCAGCGCGCAGCATGGCCCTTAACTGCGTATGCAACACCTCCGGCCACTGTAGCAACAGCCGTATGCCACGCAGCCCCATAGCAGGATTCCCACCACCATAGTGGCGTCCTGTCAGCTGCTGGAACAGCCCCGGTTTGTCGCCGCCGATATCGAGCAGACGCAGCGTGACCGGTTTGCCATCCATACTCCGAACCGCCTGCGCATATTGCTGAAACTGCTGCTCCTCATCGGGCAGCGTATCATGACCAAGAAACATAAATTCGGTGCGATAAAGCCCCACTCCATCGGCACCGACCTCTTTGGCCATGCTGAGCTCTTCAACGAACTCCAGATTCGCCATCAGCTTCATGGCATGGCCATCGCTACTCAATGACGGTTTGTCGGCAAAGGCGCGCAGACCGCTATAAGCCACGTCCATCGCCTCGGCAAACTTCCGGTATTTCTGCTGTTCTTCTTCGCTGGGGTTCAGAATCCAGGTGCTCTGTTCAGCATCCAGAATCAGCGTGTCTCCATCTTCGGCATATTCCAGAATGCCCTCGGTACCGATCAGGGCAGGCATGCCGACACCACGGGCAACGATTATATTATGGGCGTTTGCACCCCCCTGGTCGGCCACCAGCCCGGCCACCCCCTGCCGCCACAGCGACACAACATCCGGAGGGCTGAAATCCACGCCAATCAGAATCTGCGGGCCATCATCGGATATCCGGAGGTCAGTCACCGACACCCCCATCAGATGCCGGATGATGCGTTCACCAACCTGCTCAACATCAGACTTTTTCTCCCGCAAATAGGCATCCTCGATGCTGTCGAATATCGCCTCAATCGCATCCATTTGCCGCCGCAGGGCCCACTCCGCATTGATGCATTGTTCGCGGATCAGCTCTTTTGCCTTTTCGACCAGTTCCGGATCCAGCATCAGCATACGGTGCGCATCAAGAATCAGCAGCGGATCCTGCGACTTCATCTTTTCTATATGGTGGCGTTCTTCATCCAGTTCGGCCAGTGCCATGGCGGCAGCGCTGGCCAGACGCACCACCTCGTCTTCAACCTGTTCGGGGGCAAGCCTGTGCTCGGGAATTGGATGGCGGCCATACATCAGCTTCTGTACCCGGCCGATGACAATGCCAGCACTGGCGGCAACGGCCTTACCGCGTTGCGGTACTTTGGCAAGCTGCTTGGTCATGCTTCTTCTCCAAAATGCTCATTTACCAGCGCTTCGATAGCATCAAGCGCCTCTTCGGCATCCTCGCCCTCGGCACGAAGTACAAGCTCGGTTCCCTTGCTGGCGGCCAGCATCATGATGCCCATAATGCTCTTGCCATTGACCTCGACATCATCCTTGATCAATACCACATCACTGGCAAAACGGCTTGCCGTTGTCGCAAAGCGGGCTGAGGCCCTGGCATGCAGCCCAAGCTTGTTCTGGATGCGTATGCGCCGGTCAGGCATCGGTCCGATCGCCCTCAGCCGGAGCACAGTCCTGCTGTGCGTTCTCGTCCATCAGGTGTGAGGGCAAGCACATATACTGGCGCCCTGCTTCGACAACCTGGTGCGCCAGGGCAGAAAGGTCATTCAGACTCTGCCTCAGTGTTGCCGCCTTGATCAACAGCGGCAAATTGAAACCAGAGACGACCTCGACTTTTCCCGGTCGCAACGCTGCAATCGCCACATTGCACGGCGTACCCCCGAACATATCCGCCAGCAGCAGCACGCCATCGCCGACATCACAACTGCGAATCAGTACGTCCAGTTGTTGCCTGAGTGCATCAGGATTGTCATCGCCTGATACATCCAGCACTGCCGTCAGTGGCTGTTTTTCAACCACATGCTCGACAGCTGCCAGCATCTGACTTGCGATATGCTCATGCCCGATGAGCACCATGCCAATCATGCATTTACCTCCATCATCAACCCGATTGCCTTTCGACCATCTCGTCCGCCGGCGGTCCCAGTTCCCGGTGCTGAATGACCGGATTTGCCATATTCTGCTGGTGCATCCACTGTGCCAGTCGCTCAACAATATAAACCGAGCGATGGCGGCCGCCGCTACAACCAACCGCCAGCGTAAAATACCGTTTACGCTCCTTGCCAAGATGCGGCCACGCAAAGGCAAGCCAGCGGCGCAAAATACATTCCGCCTCTTCGACCTCGGGATACTTCTGCAAAAATGCCTGAACAGGCGTGTCTTTTCCCGTTAGCGCCGCCAGTTCGGGCTTGTAATGCGGGTTTGGCAGAAAACGTACATCCATTACCATGTCTGCATCCCGTGGCACGCCCCGCCGGTAGCTGAATGAAATCAGCGAACATGTCATCTCCCGCTGTTGCTCTATCTGTAAATCCCAGAAAGACTCCACCAGATCGGCCAACTCGTAAGGGTTAAGGCTGCTGCTGTCCAGCACCAGATCGGCCAGCTCCCGCATTGGAGCAAGGGCCTCGCGCTCGGACTGGATGGCATGCAGCAGATTATCCTTGTTCGCAAAAAGGTGCCTGCGCCGCAATACCGAGAACCTGCGCTGCAGCACCTCGTCAGATGCATCGACGAATAGCAGTCGCCAGTCCGCACTAGAAGAAAGCACCGACTGGAGCGCCCGCTGTAACTCACCGGGATCGGCACAGCTGCGCGCATCAATACACACGGCAGCAGGCTTCTTCCTCGCCTGCATTTGCGCTTCCCAGTCAGCAAGCATTTCCAATGGCAGATTGTCGGTACAGAAAAAGTCTAGGTCTTCAAGCGCATGCAGGGCTGTACTTTTACCCGCGCCTGAGAGCCCGCTGATCATCAACATCATGCCATGATCCGCCGGAAAAGGCTCATTCCCCGCCCTGTTTGATCCGATCTTCAAGGGATTGTGCGAAGGCCTTGCCGCTGTCAATGCCCCTTTGTTTCAGCAACTGATTGCGGGTCGCAACCTCCACAAGCACGGCCAGTGAACGCCCGGAGCGGATCGGCACAAGCACTTTCGGTATCTCGACTTCATGCAGAACTGTCGTCCCCTCTTCGCCAAGGATGCGATCCTCCTCGGCGATGCGTTCCCATGGAATCATTTCAACCACCAGTCGCAACCGCTTGGTATCGGTGATGGCGGCAGCACCGTACAGATCGCGGATGTTTAGAATGCCAAGCCCGCGGATTTCCATATGAAAACGCAGCGACTCCGGGCTCCTTCCCACCAGAATATCCGGCCCCTCGCGGACCAGCTCGACCATATCATCTGCGATCAACCGGTGGCCGCGTGAAATCAGCTCCAGCCCGATTTCACTTTTTCCAATACCACTTGCACCGATCAACAGTACGCCCAGACCGAAGATATCCATATAGACGCCATGCTGATGGGTTCTGGGTGCCAGGCGGCGCGACAGATACAGCATCACATCAGTCATGAAATTCTGGGATGGGAGCTGTGTGGATATCAACGGCGTATCCGTGCGCCTTGCCGCATCCCGAATAATCTGCGGCGGCGGTATGCCATAAGTCACCACGACCGCCGCCAGTCGCAGATCAAACAAGGCATCCACAGCCCTTTTCTGCTCTGCTTCCGGGCGAGTAGTCAGATAGCCCAGTTCAGATTTTCCCACCACCTGCAGACGGTAGTCGTTCAGGTCTTCCAGAAAGCCTGCAAAGGCCAGGGAAGGCTTTTCCACGCGCGGGTGGTCGATAAGGCGGTAAAGACCGGCCTCACCTTCCAGCAGTCGCATCTGCAGCGCCTCGCTCCGTTCCTTGAGCAATTCGTCAATACGGATGCGCGGCTGCTGGCTCATTTGGCTTGTGTCACCTGCGGGAAAAGTCCAGCAATCGCCTCAGCGCTATCCGCCTGCATAATGGCCTGCCGCATATGTTCCTGCTGCAGAATACGCGCCAGATGCGCAAGCAATTCAAGGTGATTGCGATCATCATCGGCAGGCACGAGCAACAGTACGACGATCGTTACCGGCTGCCCGTCAATGGCATCAAAATCGATGCCTTCCTGGTGCCGTGCCAGCGCAATGACCGGCGCTGCCAGATCAGGCATACGGCCATGCGGAATGGCTACGCCATGCCCGATTCCGGTACTGCCCAGCTTTTCGCGCGCCATGATTACTTCCAGCACCTGATCTGCATCCATAGAGGGTAGCGACTGAACCAGCTCGGTAATCAGTGCCCGCTTGCTACTGGCAGATGAATCCAGCAGGACACAGCCAGTGGAAAGCAGCGAAGCCGTCTTGTTCATTTGTAACAGGCTTAATGTCAATCTAACCGAAAACGATCAGGCCGCTTCCGGTTCTATCCAGCCCAGTTTGCCATCCGCGCGGCGGTACAGCACATTCAGACTGTCGGTATCCTGATTGGTGAATACCAGCAGAGGCTGATGCGAGGATAACTCCAACTGCATGACCGCCTCATCCACGGACATTGGTTTGGCATCCATCTGTTCATGATGCAGAGTTTCCGGCGGCTTGTCCGCCGGCAACTCCTCCTGCTCATCCGGAACATGCAACACACGGTGGGATACCTTAATCTCACGGCCCTTTCGCTGGCCATGCTGACTCTGGTGCTTGTGGAGCTTTGCGCGATACCGCTTAAGCTGGCGATTCAGTTTATCCATCACGCCATCAATGGATGCATACATGTCCTCGGTTTCATCGCAGCCATGAATATTGATTCCATTGGCCTGCAGCGTCACTTCACAACGCTGCCGGAATTTCTCGACTGACAATACGACGTGCACATCGAGTACATGGTCAACGGAATGCTTCAGATGTTCGAGCTTGTCATGCACATAATCCTTCATCGGTTCGGTCAGTTCCAGATGGCGTCCTGTAATTGATACTTGCATACTTCTCTACCTCCGCTTTTGAAATGTACGCGCCTTGGCAGCGCGCTTACGCTGGCTGCCAGGTGGCAGCCCCAGATGCTCACGATATTTGGCCACGGTCCGGCGGGCGATCTCGATGCCCTCTGTCTGCAGGCGGTCAGCAATGCTCTGATCGGAGATGGGTTTTCCTGTAGGTTCAGATTCAATCAATGCTTTCACCCGTTGTTGCACACGATGCACCGAGATGGTACCGCCGCCGCGCGTCGGTAACCCGGCTGAAAAGAAGCGCCGCATTTCAATCAGACCCAACGGTGTCTCGGCATATTTGCCATTGGTTACGCGTGAAATGGTGGACTCGTGCAGACCAACCTCCTCGGCGACATCCTGCAACGTCAGCGGCTTCAGGCCCAGCGCTCCGTGCTCGAGAAAAGAACGCTGGCGCCTGGCCAGACACTGTGCCACTTTAAACAGGGTTTCGCTACGCTGATCAAGCGCGTAAAGCAGCCACTTTGCCTCTTTCATGGCCTTATCCATAAACTCGCGCTCGGCTCCCTGCCAGCATCGCCCCTGCCACTGCTCGTTCAGGTGAATGCCATGCCGGCCGATTGCCGGAATATCAATCTGGATATCGCCATTGCTGCGGCGGAAAATAATTTCGGGGCACACATAAATATTTTCCCCGCCATGCATACCATGGCCCGGGAAAGGATCAAGACGGCGCATACGGGCGCGTGCCCGCTCCAAGTCCTCAACGGAGCAGTCCACCTTGGTAGCCAGCACATTATCGGGTTCGAACAGGTCTTCATGAAAATGCAGCAGCAGACGGCGCACAAGCGCATCCGCCTCATTCTGCCCATCCAGCTGCAACAGCAGGCACTCAATAAGATCGCGAGCACCGAGACCGGCTGGTTCCAGTTCCTGCACGATACGTTCCAGCACATCAACTACTGCGGCAGACGTCACATTGAACCCGGCTGCAAGCTCGGATGGGTCGGCACGGAAATAGCCATCATCTTCCAGTGAATCGATCAGAGCCTGGGCAATCAGCCTCTCAGTCTCGCTCATCGGCTGCCGGTTAATTTGTTCGTGCAGAGAATCACTCAGGATTTGCTCACCTTGCCACTGCTGTTCCAAATCCGGCATGCCCTCGCGGTGACTTGGAGTGTACATCGCCTCCCAGCGATTATCGCCCGACTCCCGCCATGCTTCCTTTGCCGCATCGGATGCGGCCTGCTCCTGAACAGCCGGGATATCTGCAGACACATCCTGCTCCAGCAACGGATTGCTCTCCAGACATTCTTCCAGATAGGCCTCCAGTTCCATTGCATTCATGGCCAGCACTTTCAGGCTCTGGGTCAACTGCGGCGTCAGCGCAAGACGTTGCCCCAGCTTGTGCGCAAGTTTGGTCTGCATTTATGCACTGACCTCTGTATGTATCTTTTTATGCGGATAGCCCTGAAGTGCAGTGCTGCTCAGTTGCAGCGTGAAAACGGAAACAGAGATGGACAATAGCATGCGCACCTATTTTATATACCAGGGGCAAGGCAACCACAAGTATCAATCCGGAACTTCAGTGTTCTTCCTTCAGTGCGGCAAGCAGCGTCTCCAACTCACCATCTGCATGCATTTCGGATACGATATCGCAACCGCCAACGAATTCACCTTTGACATACAGCTGTGGAATCGTGGGCCAGCTCGCATACGTCTTGATGCCTTCTCGCACGGCAGGGTCGAGCAATACGTTGACATGCACATAAGCCACACCATAGCTCTCCAGAATGGCCACCACACGTTGTGAAAAACCGCATTGCGGAAACTGAGGCGTGCCTTTCATAAACAGCACGACATCATGCTCTTGCACCAACTTGCCAATCTGCTCTTGCACTGTATCCGTCATATTATTGACTCCTTTATGGTGCGCGCGTCTTCAACGCCAGGGCATGAATCGCCCCGTGTATATGTTTGCCAAGCGCATCATACACCAGCTGATGCTGGGCTACCCGCGACTTGCCGGCAAATACCGGCGAGACTACTTCCATTTCAAAATGATCATCGCCAGAAAACAGGCGCGCCGAAACTTCGGCATCGGGAATATGCGCCCGCACGAGATTACACAGGGTGGCAGTATCAATCGCCTGTTTCGAAACATCAGTCATACGACGCATCCTAGCGCCAGCACGGGCGCACAAACACCCGCGAAACGTAGGTGTAATCCCCCGCAGGGAGATGGTGGGCCCACCAGGACTCGAACCTGGAACCAACCGGTTATGAGCCGGTAGCTCTGACCAATTGAGCTATGGGCCCCCTATGGAAATTCTGAATTTCCCTGGGCGGCGCAAGCTAATCCGGCATCTTTTGCTACGCAATCGCAAACAGGTGTAGGGTGCACCTTCTTATTCTAAACAGAAGGCCCGATAAAGGATCAACATGCACTTTGATGAACTAGACATACCCGATGCCCTGCTTAAGGCTATTAACGACCTCGGCTATACCCGGCTGACGCCTGTTCAGGAAATGGCGCTGCCCATTGCTCTCGCAGGCAAGGATATTGCCGGCCAGGGGCGCACAGGCACCGGCAAGACTGCCGCCTTCCTCATCTCCACGCTGACGCACCTTTTACGCAACAAGCCTCGCAACAAGCGCCGGGGCTGTGATCCGCGCGCACTCATCATTGCGCCGACACGCGAGTTGATTGTACAAATTTCCGCCGATGCGGAAAAACTGTGCAAATATGCTGATCTGAAAATACACACTGTTTACGGTGGCATTGATTACGAAAAGCAGATGCGCGCTTTTGAGCAGGGCGTGGATCTGCTCATCGGTACGCCCGGACGCCTTATTGATTATTTCAAGAAGCACTGCTACAGGCTGCAATATTGCGAAATCCTTGTGATTGATGAGGCAGACCGAATGTTTGATCTGGGCTTCATCAAGGATTTGCGCTATCTGATGCGCAGGTTGCCCAGGTTTGACGAGCGCCAGTCGCTGATGTTTTCAGCTACTCTGTCACACCGTGTGCTCGAACTCGCCTACGAGCATATGAACGAGCCCATCAAGCTGCGTGCAGAAACAGGCGATATTACTGCAACAGGTGTAACGGAAGCGCTGTATCACACCGGCATGGATGAAAAGTTTCCACTGCTGATTAATCTGCTGCGCCAGCAGGAAGTCAAACGCGGTATGATTTTTATCAATGAAAAACGCACCGGTGAGGCTCTGGCCCGCAAACTGGCGCGTTACGGTTTCTCCGTTGGCATCCTTTCCGGCGATGTCCGTCAACAAAAACGCATACGCATTCTCAAAGACTTCACTTCAGGCAAACTGAATCTCCTTGTTGCCACCGATGTCGCCAGCCGGGGATTGCATATCGACGGCGTTTCGCATGTTTTCAACTATGATCTGCCGGAAGATGCTCAGGATTACGTGCACCGTATCGGCCGTACAGCCAGAGCAGGTGCCACGGGTGTTGCTATCTCGTTCGCCTGCGAACGCTTCTGTTTCGGCCTGCCGGATATTGAGGCTTATATCAAACGCGCCATCCCGGTGCCGGAATGGGATCACAGACTCGTCGATATCGGTCCGCCGCCAACGCCGGATGCCATTGCCGCAGGTGCGGGTAAAGATGACCGCGAACCACGCCGACCGGAGCGGGGCAAGGCCAGACACAAGCGTCATAATCGGCGCGGAGGCGCACGGCCGCGATCATGATCAGAAGTTAGGTATGCCACAGCTTCTATATATCACGGACATGCATGTGTACGCTGATCCTGCAGCTACCCTGAAAGGCGTTAATACGCGCCAAAGCCTCGCCAAAGTCCTGCAAGAAGCACAGCAGCGCTTCTTGCATCCGGATGCCCTCATCCTCGGTGGCGATCTGGCGCAGGACGGATCAGATGCTGCCTATGCCTATATCTCAACATTGCTCGATCCTTCCGTACCAACACTGGCCGTTGCCGGCAATCATGATGCCCCGTCGTGCCTGGAAGTATATTTTAATAATACGAGACCGCTGGATATGGATGACTGGTGCATCATCCCGCTGAACACACATCACGCCGGCCATGAAAGCGGCCTGCTCGGTGACAAGCAGCTGTCCGATCTCGCTAAAGTGCTGGCCAGCGCAGCAGACCGGCACGTACTGATCGTGCTGCATCATCCTCCGGTACCGGTCGGCAGCCACTGGCTGGATGCCATTGCGCTAACTGATGCCGACGGCTTCTGGGAAATCATCACGTGCTTTGAAAATGTGCAAGGCATCCTTTGCGGGCATATTCATCAAATGCTTGATTGTGCGCATCACGGCGTGCGCGTACTGGGATCGCCTGCCAGCTGCATCCAGTTCCACCCGCAGCGGCAAGCATTCGAACTGGATAATCAGTCACCGGGTTACCGTTGGCTAAACCTGATGGCCGATGGCACCATCATCACCGGTGTAGAGCGTATCACAGGATTTATTCCGGCTGACCTGACGGATAATGTCCACTATTGAGAAAATCGTCTCTGGTGGCCAGACCGGCGTCGATCGTGCCGCACTTGATGCAGCACTGCAACAGGGCATTGCCTGCGGTGGCTGGTGTCCGAAAGGCAGGCGTGCCGAAGATGGCTCCATTGATGCCTGCTACCCACTTATCGAAACACCTGAAAGAGATTACACCCAGCGAACTGAATGGAACGTGCGCGACAGCGACGGTACGCTGATTTTATGCCGCGGCACGCCAGGCGGTGGCACGGCCTACACTGTTGAAACCTCCATTTTTTCCGATAAGCCACTTCTGCTCCTTGACCTTAATAAATCCGATCTTGATAAAGATACTGATTTGATTTGCCACTGGCTTACAGAGCATGATATTCATGTGTTAAACATCGCAGGGCCGAGAGAAAGCCAGGCGGCTGGTATTTATCAGGATGCCCTTGTGCTGTTAAACAGACTGTTCGGGGGAGATTAAGGTCGTCCGTCATCACCGCGTATAGCAAAAGACAGGGCCTCGCCCGGCTCATCATCCAGACAGAACACGGTGTGCCATACGCATGTATCCACATCACGTTGCGGCATCAGCAGAGCGTCCCCGGGTTTCAGCATATATCCGTATCCTCTCTTGACCATATGATGGATAAAGGCGGGCGAGCGATCCAGTACGGCTTCGACAAGTTCGTGATCCTGCTCTTCCATGTATTCCGCCAGAGCACGCCTGTCCGACAGCAAGGCATGAAACGCCTCGCGTGCTTCCGGCTCAGCCAGAACCGCCTCGATATCCGGCGCATGTTCGGTGCTGCGGGCAAATGTGATTAACTCATCCATCAGCACGGGCTTGGCCGCAGCCAGCCAGAAAGTCGAACCGGACAGCTGCCCATAGACCACGCCGGCATGACCACGTTCGACATCATGATGCATTTGCGCGCCACCATTCGGCGCATTGAAATAGACGATACGTTCCACATAAGCGGGATCGCTGCCAAGTATGGCGCGCAACAGCGAGCCCAGCGAACTGTTTTCAGTTATGGCCCGTGATTCGGGAAATATCGCCGAGCACAGTTTGCCCGCCAAGTGCTGCCGGCTCGGATCGGCAGCGACATCCTCAAAGCCCTCCATGCCAAATGAGAAGCGAAACCGCAGGCTGGCGTCCTCATCATGAAAAGACAGCCATGATGCCTTGCACCACAGATTCTCGGCTATTATTTCACCATATTCACAGGCATCAAAAAGCAGTTTTTCGATGCCCTGAGGATCGTGCTCTTCAAACGAAGTTGCCACGAGTGCGAAATTCCTCTGCAGCTGGCTGGCATAGGGTTCAGCTTCAAACAGAGATGCAACTTCCGCGCCATCCAGTGTCGCTTCCATCAGCCTGTGGGCCTGCTCAATGTTCTTATCATGATGTGCAATTGCATCCAGCAGGATGCCGGGCAGCATCACCGTCTCATCATGGTGCCAGGCGTGCTTAATGGCTGTTGCATCCGGTATCGCTGGTCGCGCATTTTCGCCACACCAGCCCAGATCACACCCGCGGCGGGAAAGATGGAAAGCTTCAAGCAGTCCCTGTTCGGCTGCTATTTTTTCAACCTGTGCTGCGGGGGTTCCCGGATCAGCGATATAGATCATTATGGTCTGCTTACGTGCCGGAAAATCAGACAATATGGCTAGACCGCAACCGGGCCGGCCGCACGCACCTCCTCGCTTACTACGTCGGAAAACTGGGCAAAGTTCTCATGGAATCTGGTCGCCAGCTCTTTGGCCTTGGCTTCGTAGGCAGAGCGGTCGCCCCAGGTCTGTTCCGGATTAAGTACCTCACCAGGCACGCCAGGGCATTGCTGCGGTACCTGCACACGAAAAACGGGATGTTCCTGATAAGACACATCATCGAGTTTCCCATCCAGAGCCAGATTTAACATGGTGCGCGTATGGGCGATGTCCATGCGGCGACCTACGCCATGGGGCCCGCCTGTCCAGCCAGTGTTGATCAGCCAGCATTTAACATCATGGCGACGAATCTTTTCGCCCAGTAAATTGGCATACACATGTGGATACAGGGGCATGAATGGCGCGCCAAAACAGGTGCTAAATGTCGCCTCAGGTTCGGTGATGCCCGCCTCCGTTCCTGCCACTTTCGCCGTATAGCCGGACAGGAAATGGTACATCGCCTGCGCAGATGACAGTCGGGCAATGGGCGGCAATACGCCAAAGGCATCAGCGGTAAGAAATACGATATTTTTCGGATGGTCCGCGATTCCGGGATAGATGGCTCCGGAAACATGGGTGATCGGATAAGCCGCACGCGTATTCTCGGTCAGTTCTTCATCATCCAGATCAAGGTGACGGTCATCAATATTCAGATGCACATTTTCCATCACCGTACCGAAATGCTGCGTCATGTCATATATATCGGGCTCTTTTTCGGCCGACAGGTGAATCACCTTGGCGTAGCACCCGCCCTCGATGTTAAAAATACCGTCATCACTCCAGCCGTGTTCATCATCACCGATCAGACGGCGCGTCGGATCTGCCGAGAGCGTGGTCTTGCCGGTGCCGGAAAGGCCAAAAAAAACGGCCGCATCGCCGGCTTTACCCACATTGGCCGACGCGTGCATGGACATCACGCCCATCTGTGGCAACAGATAATTCATATAGGTGAACATCGATTTCTTGATTTCCCCGGCATAGGACGTGCCCCCGATCAACACAACGCGCCGGGCAAAATTGATAATGATAAATGCCTCTGAATGGGTACCGTCCTGGGAGGGAAGGGCATGGTAGTGCGGTGCGTGAATCACAGTGAACTGTAGCTCATCAACACCGATTTCCCGGTCGAAATCCACCGGGCGGACAAACATCGTGCGGGCAAACAGAGCGTGCCATGCATCCTGTGTAATCACGCGGACGGGAACTTCATAAGCAGGATCAGCGCCTGCGAGACAATCCTGGACAAAGACAACCCGGCCTTCCAGATAATGGCAGACACGCCTGTACAGCGCATCGAAATGATCTTGGGAGATGGGTTGATTGATTGACCCCCAGTTGATCTTGTCATGGCTTTCCGGTTCATCGACGACAAATTTGTCCATAGCGGCCCGGCCAGTGAAGTACCCGGTCTGCACCACCAGAGGCCCCATGTGGGAGATGTGCCCTTCCCGGCGGCGCACGGCTTCCTCGTACAATGCCGGTGATGGCGTGTTCCAGAAAACACGCTCGAGATTGACCAACCCCAGCTTCGCAAGACTCGCCTCAATACCTGCTATACTCACCCCTGATCCCCTCTTCGCGATTCGCCGCGCAGCTTCAGAGCCTTGAACACATCCTCGGCATGGAAAGATGAGCGCACCAGCGGCCCGGAAGCCACGATGCCAAAGCCCTTTTTCTCGGCCAGATACTTCAGCTCGTCAAATGCTTCCGGCGGCCAGTATTTCATGACCGGGTGATGCTTTGCACTTGGCCTCAGATACTGGCCGATGGTCAGAATATCAATATCAGCCTCACGAAGATCGTCGAGCACCTGCAGCACCTCATCGCGCTCTTCGCCCAGGCCCACCATGATGCCGGACTTGGTGACAACCGCCGGATCAAGCTCCTTGGCGCGCTGCAACAGGCGAAGAGACGTAAAATAACGCGCACCGGGGCGCACGGAACGGTACAGCCGCGGCACGGTCTCCAGATTATGATTGAAGATATCGGGCCCGGCTGCGATCACCGTATCCAGACAGCTATCCGGCTTGCGCTGAAAATCAGGGGTAAGCACTTCAATCGTTACTTCTGGCGAACGCTTTTTTACCGCCCGAATGGTCGCCGAATAATGCGCTGCGCCGCCGTCTTCCAGATCGTCGCGGTCCACACTGGTAATCACGGCATGCTTGAGCCCCATTGCCTCGACCGTTTCGGCCAGCGATTCGGGTTCATTCGGATCAAGCGGATCCGGTCGGCCGGTTTCGACATCACAGAAGGCACAGCTGCGCGTGCACACGCGCCCCAGAATCATGAATGTGGCCGAACCATGCTTCCAGCACTCGCCAATATTCGGACAGCTTGCTTCCTCGCAGACCGTGTTCAGCTTCTGACCGCGCATCAGCTGAACAAGCTGTCTATACTCACGCGAGGTCGGCGCCTTGACCTTCAGCCATGCCGGTTTTCCAGCCATCGGCTCCCCTGCGGGTGCGCTCGGCTGACTCTGTGGATTAATTGGAATCACCTTATGGCTCATAGGCCTCATACTAACCTGCATTGCTCCCGAAATCAGCTTCTTCATCCGGACAGGTGTTTTTTGTCTGCAATCTTGGCAGGGTTCGGCTCGAATCTTGTATCTACAGGCGGTCCAGATGCTGAATATAATCAAACTTCTTATTGCTGCCATAATCCTGGGAGTTATCGGCTTTTACCTGATGCCCCATCTGGCCCTGGATCAGGTGAATGTACCTTCGGTGTTTGCCCTCGGGCTGCTCGTTGGCTGTATGGCTGGCGGATTACTCATGGCCTGCCTGTACAGATCGGCACAGAAAATCGTCACACTTTATGTTGGCAATCTTCCCTACAAGGCCGGCACGAGCGATATCGAAACGCTGTTTTCACCGTATGGTACTGTGTATGATGCCCGCATCGTCAAGGACCGCCGGACCGGACGCTCCAAGGGCTTTGGTTTCGTCGAGCTGGACAAGGCAGGCGCCAAGGCAGCCATGCGCGAGCTCAATGGCACGGAATACGCCGGACGTACGCTGCGTATCAACACCGCGAATCCGGAACAGTAGAATCGCCTAGGCTTTCCGCCCGCGCCGCTGGCGCACGGCATCGGCAAAGATGTGCAGCAGATCAGCGGAGTCTTCCCAGCCGAGACAGGCATCGGTAATACTGATGCCGAATTCTGGCTTCTCGCCGGGGGCAATATCCTGACGTCCGGGATTCAAATGACTTTCGACCATAATGCCAACGATATTCGTATTACCATTGGCAATCTGTCCTGCGACATCGTGGCCAACCTCAATCTGACGTTCATACTGTTTACGGCTGTTGGCATGGCTGCAGTCAATCATCAGGCGGCCGGGCAGGCCTGAACGGTCCAGTTCACTGACTGCCTGTGCCACGTTTTCGGCATCATAATTCGGCTCCTTGCCCCCCCTGAGAATAATATGGCAGTCATCATTGCCACTCGTCTCGAAAATTGCCGAATGGCCTTCCTTCGTCAGTGACAGAAAATGATGCGGATGCGCAGCCGCACGGATGGCGTCAATGGCAATCTGGAAACCGCCATCGGTGCCATTTTTGAACCCGACCGGACAGGACAGACCTGATGCCAATTCACGATGTCCCTGACTTTCGGTGGTCCGTGCGCCGATGGCTCCCCAGCTGACGAGATCGGCCATATACTGTGGTGTAATCAGATCGAGAAACTCGTTGCCGGCCGGCATTTCCATCTCGTTGATGTCCAGTAACAGTTTCCGTGCCAGACGAATCCCCTTGTTGATTTCGTATGTGCCGTCAATGTTTGGATCGTTAATCAGCCCTTTCCATCCGACCGTTGTACGCGGTTTCTCAAAATAAACACGCATGACGATCAACAGATCCTCCCGCAATTCGTCGCGCACACCCTTGAGCTTTCTGGCGTATTCCAGTGCTGCATCCGGATTGTGAATGGAACACGGACCGATGACGACAAGCACACGGTCATCCCAACCGTGCAGAATATTATGCACGGCCTGCCGGGCCTCGTATGTTGTGTTCGCTGCCTGCTCTGTGATCGGGTATTCGGTGCGCACCCGCTCTGGAGAGGCGATTTCCTTCATCGCCCTGATACGAAGATCATCAGTCTGGTGTGTTACAGCCATATCCACTCAACATCCTGCATTTTAACTGCCGGCGGTAACCGGCGGCGGCGCAGTATTACAGAAATCGGCTCAAACTGTTAGCCCCATGCCGCAACAAAGAAGGCTATGCTCCCGGCATGAAGACTTATATCGGCTGTTCGGACTATTACTACCGCCACTGGCATGACCTGTGGTATCCGGCAAATATCAAAACACCCGAATGCTTTTCCTGACGGATGGGCCTGATTAGAGTCAGCCACATGAATGCTTTGGCCGGGCTGATACGCCGCACCGGAGTCGGGCAATCGACCCTCTTGCTGGTGGTTTTCATCGTTGCCGCATCCCTTGTACTGGATGTGCTGGTGCACCGGCTGCTGGGCGAGCCGATGATTGAGCCCTTTATCCTCGCTGATACACTGATTGCATCTGTTATCGCCGCACCGATCTGTTACGCATTGCTGCACATGCTCGTCCGGCTGGATGTCCAGCGGGAAGCGCTCGTAAAGGCCAGCGAGGAAATCCGTACGCTCGAAGGACTGCTGCCGGTCTGCGCAGGCTGCAAGAAAGTCCGTGATGACGACGGCTTCTGGCATCAGGTGGATGCTTATATTCGGCAACACAGTCATGCCGAGATTACACACAGCCTGTGCCCTGACTGCGCCACGGAAGCCCGGAAAACCATCCCCGCAGAAAACTAAATCGCGAACATCATCCCTGTCCCGGCCGGGACAGCTACAATAGAGGCATGCGCGGACCGTTTTCCCCTTTCCATCTGTTGGCATTTATCCTGCTACTGGTTTTTCTTCTTGTCTTTGTGCAGCTCGGTCTGGTTTCGCTCGCTTTTGGAAAGCTCGGGCTTTCGACATCACAGGGCATGCTATTGCTGTTTGCGTCGCTATTCGGCAGCGGACTGAATCTGCCGCTCACCCGTATCCGGGCAGACAAGCCCGAGCCGGACCTGGAACATTTCATGCCGCACAGCCTGTTGCGTATGCCCGTTATGCCGTTCACGGGATACACACTGATAGCCGTCAATGCCGGCGGCTGTCTGGTGCCTGTGGTGTTTTCCGCCAGTCTGATCCACCGCTTTCCGCTTCCCTTGGCAGAAATCCTGCTGGCCGTCGGTATCGTTGCGGCCATTTGCCATGTGACTAGCCGACCAATACCGGGCATCGGTATCGGCATGCCGCCGCTGATTGCACCAATTGCGGCAGCTCTTGTTGCAATATTTGTTAACCGTGAGCTGGCTGCTCCCCTGGCCTACATCTGCGGCACGCTTGGTGTGCTGATTGGCGCTGATCTGCTGCGCCTTAAGGATATTGCTAAAATGGGTACGCCCATCGCCTCCATCGGCGG
>JBHHXG010000036.1:0-17856 GCA_046756985.1 Mariprofundaceae bacterium
GCCGGACAAACTATTAAGCCACATTTGTGATCCAGGTCCCAGAAATCGAAAAAGCAATATTCCAGACTGCAAGCCATTTGCTGAAAAATGCCTGATTGCAGGAGGAATAATGATCGCAAGGCGCCTGGCTGAAGCATTGCTATTCCTTGAAACCAGCAGCCGAACCGCTGGTGACAGGGAGTATGCCGAAGCCATCAAGAGAATCATCGAGGAGCATGCCGAGATGCGCGAGGCGCTCGAGGCCATCTGTTGCCTGCCCGATGCCGGAAAGGCTGCTGAAATCGCGAACATTGCCCTTGAAAAAACGGTTGATATTGATGCCATTGAACACGATCTTGAGCTGCGTGATGCCCTGCTCAGGCTGTCGGACATGCTGCTGGAAGATGAACATCTGCAAAAGGCACGTTCGGACAGGACATGGCTTAACAGTCTGATGCGCAAACTTCCTGTCCGGCAACATTATACCGGGCCAAGGCTGAAGCAACTTCTTCTGCATACGATGAAATAAACCCGTCATACGGGTCTGTATAGTCCTGTATGTCCCTGCCGGCGTTCATGCGCCATACTTATAATATGCCAGTACGAATGACGTTGGAGGCCAGCGACGCCCGGCCAGTGAAGGTCTGGACCGACGATATTGACGAGCCAACGCAGCAGCAGCTGCGCAATGTGGCCAGCCTCCCGTTTATCCATCACCATATTGCGGCCATGCCGGACGTGCATCTGGGGCTCGGAGCGACGATCGGCGCGGTGATTCCGACTGTCGATGCGATTGTGCCGGCGGCCGTGGGCGTCGATATCGGCTGCGGCATGGTCGCTGTACGCACATCGCTGACTGCCAGAGATCTTCCTGATAACCTGAAGGCTGTTCGTTCCGGCATCGAGAGCCGCGTGCCGGTCGGCTTTGCCGGACATGCAAGAAACGATGTCCGCTTCAATGCCGTGCGCAAACTTGAGCGCCGCGTGCGTGCCTTTGCCGAGCAATATCCATCGCTGGTGACCGACAAGTGGATGCTGCAGATCGGCACATTAGGCGGCGGCAATCATTTCATCGAGGTCTGTGTGGATGAGGCGCAGCGCGTCTGGGTGATGCTGCATTCGGGAAGCCGCGGTTTCGGCAATCGCATCGGTCAGCATTTCATCGGCCTGGCCAAGCAGGAGATGCAGCGTGAACATATCCATCTGCCGGACAGGAATCTGGCCTATCTACGGGAGGGTTCCGAGCTGTTCAGCGATTACGTCCAGGCCGTCGAACTGGCCCAGGACTATGCTCGCATCAACCGCGGGGAGATGCTTGAACTGATCGTTGAGGCGATGCGCATGCATTTGCCGCCGTTCAAACTCACAGAGGAGGCTATCAACTGCCACCATAACTATGTCGCCAGAGAGCGGCATTTCGGCCGCGAGGTGTGGCTGACGCGCAAGGGGGCAATCCGGGCGCAAAAAGGCGATCTGGGCATTGTGCCCGGCTCGATGGGTGCCAGTTCTTATATCGTGCGCGGCAGGGGAAATGCGGAATCGTTCTGCTCGTGTGCGCATGGCGCAGGGCGACGCATGAGTCGCCATCAGGCCAAGCGGACGTTTTCGCTCGAGGACATGCAGCAGCAGACGACAGGAGTTGAGTGCCGCAAGGACAAGGGCGTGATTGATGAAATTCCGGCAGCCTACAAGGATATCAATGCGGTCATGGCCAATCAGTCAGACCTTGTCGAGGTTGTGCATACATTGAAGCAGTTGCTGTGTGTGAAGGGCTGAAAGTCCTCAGACCCTAACAGGTCAGGTGCAGCGCTGCGGCAATGCTCTGATCGCCGCCTGAAAGTCGATTGTATAGCGCAACCGCATCACGGGTATGCGCGACATGCACTTGCATGCCTTTTGCCTTAAGTGTTTCGATCAACTCATCAGGCACGCGCATGCAACCGGAAAATCCCTGGCCGATAATCAGCACGTTTGGCGGTCTGTCGATGATCATGGCCAGGTCTTCGGTATGCAGATAATGGCCTTCCCGCCGCCACCAGCTTGCCTGGATACTATCCGGAAAAATGATGATATCCTGAATGTATTCCTTGCCATCAATGACAATGCGTCCGAATTCATATTCATCGATATGCATGGCCTGCTCCTGCCATGAGCATAGCATGCGGATGGACGTATCGTAGCCTTGGGGCTGGAAAGCGCCGCATGCTTCCGCCACACTCTGCCCATGTCTGATAAACGCCTTGAAGTACGCAATCTGTCGCTGGGGATTCCTGCCGTCGGAGGCGCTGTTGCAGCTGTATCCGATGTGTCATTTACATTGCAGCCGGGCCGTGTGCTGGGGCTTGTCGGCGAGTCCGGCTGCGGCAAAACGCTGACAGCACAGGCCATTCTGCGACTGGGCGAATATCAGGGTATTGAACATCTTGGCGGCAGTATCAGCCTGGACGGACAGGATATTTTCGCCATGGACAATGGAAGTCTGCGGAGGATGCGCGGTGGCCGCGTATCGATGATCTTTCAGGAGCCGATGACGGCGCTGAATCCGGTATTCTCCATCGGCAGCCAGATTACCGAGGTGATTCGTCTGCATCTGGATATGGACAGGCAGCAGGCGACGGATCGGGCGATCCAGTTGTTGCACGATGTCGGCATGCAGGACGCGGCAGAGCTGCTGGATCAGTATCCGGATGCACTTTCCGGCGGTATGCGTCAACGCGTGCTGATTGCCATGGCCATGGCTGCCGATCCGGATTACATCATTGCCGATGAACCGACGACGGCGCTCGATGTGTCGGTGCAGAAACGCATTATGCAACTGCTGCGTAAGCTGCAGAAGGAACGCAATCTCGGCATGCTGCTGGTTACGCATGATTTCGGTCTGGTGGCCGAGCTGTGCGATGACGTGGCCGTCATGTATGCCGGAGAAATCGTTGAGTTCGGCAACGCCAGCCAGATATTTGATCAGCCGGCGCATCCCTATACACGCGCCCTGATGGGCTGCAGGCCGGAAGTGACGGCGCATGGAGAGTCACTGGCTGTCATTCCCGGCCAGGTGCCTGCACCCGGCGCATGGCCTGGCGGTTGTCACTTTGCGCCACGCTGCGCATTTGCCGATCATGTTTGTCAGTCACCTGTGGCACTGAGCACATGGCAGGACGGTGGGCATAAGGCCCGTTGTGCGCATGTTGAGCGTGTGTTGACTGCAACCAGGGAGGCCGCCTGATGCCGCTGCTCAAAGCAACAGGCCTGACCAAAGTCTTCAGACGTGGCGGCCTGTGGGGCAGTGCCGGGTCCGAGTTAAAGGCCGTGGATGATGTCAGCTTTGTCATCGGGGAAGGTGAAACACTGGCCATTGTCGGGGAATCGGGAAGCGGAAAATCAACGACTGCCCGGCTGGCAATGCGCCTGCTGGATACCGATTCCGGTACGATTACGATGATGGGTGAGGATATTACCAATCTGCGCGGCAAGGCCCTCAGGCAGAAGCGGCGGCATATTCAGATGGTGTTTCAGGATCCTTTTGCCAGTCTGAATCCGCGCATGAAGATCGTTGATACCGTGGGCGAAGGCCTGCGCGTGCATGCGCCGGAACTGAGCAAGGTCGCACGCCGGCAAAAAGTGATCGATATGCTTGAACAATGCGGTATGGGTGCAGAGGCGCTGGATCGGTATCCGCACCAGTTCTCCGGTGGTCAGCGTCAGCGGGTCGGTATTGCCCGTGCTTTGGTTGTATCGCCGAAAATCATGGTGCTGGACGAGCCGGTGTCGGCACTGGACGTGTCGGTGCAGGCGCAGGTGCTGAATCTGCTCAATGACCTGCAGCAGAGGCACGGCCTGTCCTACCTGTTTATTTCCCACGACCTTTCCGTTGTCCGGCATGTGGCCGACCGCGTGGCCGTGATGTTCGCAGGCCGTATTGTCGAACAGGGCGCGGTGGCTGACATCTTCCTGCATCCAAGGCATCCATATACGAAAGCATTGCTCGACGCGCGTCCGGTCATGCATCCGTCGGAGCGGGAGGCGGAGCATGAAATCGCAGCACGGGACAGTGAAGGGGTGGCAGCAAGCGGATGTGCATACCGCCTGCGTTGTCCGCATGCCCGCGAAGATTGCGAAGCCTTTGCCGGGGCCTTATCCGGAAATTCATCCGGCGATGCACATGCCTATGCATGCCTGCATCCTGTTGAGGGATGACATCATTTTGCCAGCAGGTTGAGCGCGACTTTCAGCCGGATGCCGGTATTGCCAGGGGATTTCCCGCCTATATCTACCGTGACGAACAGGTCAAGCTGGCCGCCGAGATTGCCGATAGCTTTGATCAGGGACGCATTCTTCTGGCCGAAGCCGAAACCGGCATTGGCAAGACGCTGGCCTATTTGATTCCGGTGCTGCGCTGTTCGGAAAAGGTACTGATTTCCACGCATACACGAGCGCTTCAGGACCAGTTGATGCATCGTGATATTCCCGCCATACAGGCAGCACTCGGCATGCGTCGCAATATTGTCCTGCTTAAAGGACGTGCCAATTACCTGTGTCCGCATCGGCTGGATACACATCTTGCAAGCGAACGCCTGGACATGTGGATCAAGCGTACCTTGCTGCGTGTGCGCAACTGGGCCGAAACGAGTCGTGACGGTGATCTCGCGGGCCTGGCCTTTGATGTATTTGACAAGGGCATTGGTGGCATGGTCACGGCTACGGCAGATCAATGCCTGGGCAGCAAGTGTCCGCAGTGGAATCGGTGTCCGCTGGTCAAGGCACGGCAAAAGGCGCAGGAAGCCGATGTGGTGGTGACCAACCACAGCCTGCTGCTGGCTGATGCAGCATTAAAATCCGGCGATTTTGGCGAGGTTCTGCCACTGTTTGATGCTTACATTCTTGATGAGGCGCATAGCCTGCCGGCACTGGCCAGCCAGCATTTCGGTATACAATTAACCCGCAACCGTTTGATTCAGTGGCTTAATGATACGCAGGCAGCATTGGATGAGCTCGGTGATGATCAGGCGTTAAAGGCGGATATCAATGCCCATGGAGGCGTGCTTCTGGAAGCCTACAAGCAGCCGGATCTGAAGCCTGTGGCCTCGGTCTGGGACGAAATTGCCGAACTGATTGGCAAACGTGGCGAGCGTAATGAGGAGATGACGAAGCTGGCGGAGCGTGCCGGACAGATTGCCGCTGATCTGCAGGCGGTGCAGACACCTGCGGAAGGATTTGTGGCATGGAGCGAGGGCGACGGCGAGTACCGAAAGCATATTGTTGCACCTGTGGAGACCGGGCTGGTGCTGAACGAGCATTTATGGGATCGTCCGGCAAGCTTCATCTTGTTATCGGCAACCCTGCGTGTATCCGGCTCATTCGATTATGCCAAGGCAAGGCTCGGGCTTGAGGATGCCAGCGAATCCTTCCATCCGTCGCCATTCAATTATGCACAGCAAGCACTGACCTATCTACCGAGGCAATTACCGCCACCGACCTTGCCAGATGGCAGGGCGGCATTGCTTGATGAGATCGAGTCACTTTGCCGCGCTTCCAGTGGGCGCGCTTTTGTGCTGTTCACCTCCCATGCCATGCTACGCGACATCGCTCCACAATTGGCCGAGCGCCTGCCGTGGACTGTACTGGAGCAGGGGAGAAGCGGAAGTAAAGATGCAATCATGCAGCAATTTCAAGAGGATACACACTCTGTTTTATGTGGCACTCGAAGTTTCTGGGAGGGTGTTGATATGCCAGGTGAAACGCTTTCGATGGTCATTGTGGACAAATTACCGTTTGCCCCTCCGAATGATCCGTTGCTTTCTGCCCGTATCAAGCGGTGTGAAGAAAAGGGAGGCAGTGGCTTTCGCGATATTCAACTTCCCGAAGCCATTGCTGTGCTACGCCAGGGTGTCGGCCGGCTGATTCGCACTGTAGATGACAGAGGGGTCATGGCGGTGCTTGATTCAAGATTGTATACAAAATCCTACGGTCGAGAGGTCGTGCGTAATTTGCCGCCCGCGCCGATCAGTAGCGATCTGGATGATGTGCGCGGATTCTTTGCGGCAGATGGTTGAGTTTCCAGAACCTGAACTGGCTGACGCACAGGGTCTGGTCGCAGCAGGCGGTGATCTGAAGCTTGAAACACTACTGGCTGCTTATGCCAAGGGCATCTTTCCGTGGTTTTCGAGGGGTCAGCCCATACTGTGGTGGTCGCCGGATCCCAGAATGGTTTTATTTGCGGACGAATTTTACTGTTCATCGCGCCTTGCCCGAAGGCTGAAACAGCCGAAATACCGTTTTTCATGGGATGAGGCTTTTTCAGATGTCATCCATGCCTGTGCCGCACCGCGGGCGGAGGATGAAGGCACATGGATTTTGCCGGAGATGATTGCTGCGTATGAAAACATGCATGCACTCGGCCATGCGCATTCTGTCGAGGTGTGGGTGGGGGAAAGGCTGATCGGGGGACTGTATGGTGTGTTGCTGAATGATGTTTTCTTTGCCGAATCGATGTTCAGCCGACAGACGGATGCCTCCAAAATGGCGCTGGCAAAACTTGTCGGGCGCGCACGTAGTGGAAAGTGGAAGCTGATTGACTGCCAGTTTTATACTGCACATCTGGCCAGCCTCGGAGCGAAAGAAATCCCGAGATCAGAGTTCCTGGCTACGGTGAGATCAGAAAATATCAGCCGTTGATTGAGACTATCCGGGCAGGGTCAGAATCTCCGCGCCATCCTCGGTCACGGCAATGGTATGCTCGAACTGGGCAGACAGCGACTTATCGCGGGTGACAACGGTCCAGCCATCGTTAAGCAGTTTTACGTGGTGCTTGCCGATGTTCACCATCGGTTCGATCGTAAACACCATGCCGGCTTTCAACGCCATACCTTCGCCGGGATTGCCGAAATGCATAACCTGTGGTTCCTCATGGAACTCGCGGCCAATGCCATGACCACAATATTCACGCACAACCGAGCAGCGTTCGGACTCCACGTAGTTCTGGATCGCATGGCCGATATCGCCCAGCGTAGCTCCCGGTTTGACTTCTGCAATGCCTATCTCCAGTGCCTTGCGTGATACTTCGGTGACTTTCTTCGCCTTGACCTTTGGTATGCCGACATAAAACGTCTTGCTGGTATCACCATGCCAACCATCAACAATCGTGGTTACATCCACATTGACGATATCGCCATTTTTCAGCTTCTTATCAGATGGAATGCCGTGACAGACAACATGATTAACCGATGTACAGACAGACTTTGGAAAACCACGATAATTCAGCGGGGCGGGGGTGCCGCCGTGCCTGATGGTATAATCATGTACCAACGCATTAATGTCGTCCGTGGTAATCCCCGGTTTGATGTACGGTTCGATCATTACCAGTGTGTCTGCGGCGATTCGGCAGGCCGGCTTCATGGCATCGATCTCTTGCGGGGATTTGATGTGAACCAAGTCCATGCTCCTCTTTGCGAAAACGTTATTCTGTCCTAATCTGGGCATAAGTGCATCTGCATGATCTGGAGGTCAATATGAGAGTTTACCTTGTGCAGCATGGAGCGGCCAAAGACAAAGCTGAGAATCCGGAGCGCCCGCTTAATAACCAGGGGCGGGAAGATGTGGCCCGCGTCGCAGGCTTCCTGAGCCTGTTTGAAAGGCCCAGACCGGCAAGAATTCTGCACAGCGGTAAATTGAGGGCTGCGCAGACGGCGGAAATGTTTGCCGAAGGGTGGGGCGATCTACCTGTTGAGCATGCACTAGACCTCGATCCGAATGCCGATCCTTCAGCCTGGTCGGCGCATCTGGCCTCAATGAATGAAGATGTCATGCTTGTTGGCCACCTGCCGCATATGCAGCGGCTTGCCGGAGTGCTGATCTGCGGCGATGCGGCACGTGAGGCCGTACGGTTCCGTAATGCCGGGGTCGTTTGTCTGGAAAGGGCAGATGATGGCTGGTGTGTTCTCTGGCAGGTGAATCCGTCGCTGTTTTACGAAGCCTGAACGGCTTTTTCCGAATCAGCGTCCGTAGAGATAATTCAGATGCCTGGCCCTTGCCCAGATATCTGCCGGCGCAGGCTGTTGCATGCGCCATTTCCAGTTGTCATCAACTGTGCCGGGTGTGTTCAGGCGAGCCT
Source organism: Mariprofundaceae bacterium (assembly GCA_046756985.1). Classification (GTDB taxonomy): domain Bacteria; phylum Pseudomonadota; class Zetaproteobacteria; order Mariprofundales; family Mariprofundaceae; genus JBHHXG01. The sequence continues at coordinate 8,087 of JBHHXG010000036.1, forward strand.
CACTGCCCAGCGATAGCAGATCCTGCATCGGAATGATGGCCAGCTGTGCCACCGAATCGAGCGCGCAACAAATCAGAGGCCACGGCATGTCATCGGCGGATGCCTCCAGATAATCCAGCAGATGTGCGCGCAGACGATCAGGTGCGTGCCGGAACCAGCCCAGTGTTGTGTCATTGTCGTGTGTGCCGGTGTAGACGACACTATCCAGCTCGTGATTGTGGGGCAGGTAAGGGTTGTCGGCATCGCCGTCAAAGGCGAAGTGCAGCACCTTCATGCCAGGCAGACCAAAACGTTCCCTTAGCGGACGCACCTCATCTATGAGATGCCCCAAATCCTCGGCGACAAGCGGCAGCTGGCCCAATCGGGTCTTCAATGTCTCCAGCAGTTCCACGCCTGGGGCCGGATGCCACTTCCCAATGCGTCCGTTCTGACTTTCGCCGGGGATGGCCCAGTAGGCCTGCAAACCGCAGAAATGATCGATGCGCAGCAGGTGCATGCGTGAAAACTGTATCTGCACCCGCTTCACCCACCAGTCAAAATCATCAGCCTGCATTTCATCCCAATGGTAAAGCGGGTTCCCCCAACGTTGGCCATCTTCGGAAAAGTGATCCGGCGGCACACCGGCTACTTCCTCACAAAGCCCCGCACCATTAATCGTGAAAAGCTGTTGATAGGCCCAAACGTCGGCGCTGTCATGTGCGACATAGATCGGAAGGTCTCCGAATAGCAACATACCGCGGGTCTCCGCATGCTTCTTCAGACGTTGCCACTGCTGTGCGAACAGGTATTGCTCGAAGATGGTCCGGTGAATGCTGCCAAGAAGCGTATGCCGTGCTTCGTTCAGGGCATCTGTGTGGCGATTCCTGAGGGCCTCCGGCCATAACCACCAGGGCAGACCGCTATGCGCCTGCTTCAGGGCCACAAACAGGGCATAATCATCAATCCAGTCAGAATGTTCCGCCTGAAATCGCTTGATATCTTCAGCGATTTCCGGGTTGTGTCCGGCTTCAGTCCAGAAACCGATCGCCGACTTTGTGCGTGCCGTTTCAAGCGATATATCCTTGCTGACAGCTGCGTCATAGTCAGCTTTATTCAGCCAGCCGCGATCAACGCATTCACGCAGGTCGATCAGTTCCGGATTACCGGCAAATGTCGATAGCGTTTCGTATGGCGAACCATGCCAATGTGTGGGTCCAAGCGGCAGGAATTGCCATACCGAAAATCCGGCATCCGCCAAGTCATCAATAAATTTGTTTGCTTCCTCACCCAATACGCCGTTGGATAAAGGACCGGGAAGAGATGTGATATGCAGCAGAACGCCGGCGCGCCGGCGGTCAATCCAGTTGCTCACATGCGGCTCACGTTTTAAGTCGAACCCCTGCGCATCGTGCCGCCACCCTCGGCCTCGCCGCCGCCTGTCGAAATAGGCTCTTCGAGGCTTGCGGGTACAGGCGATCCGATCAGATGATAAAGTTTCTTCAGATGCTGTCTGTACAACTGGTCGAAATCGCGAACAGCCCCGGAAGGGTTGTAATCACCGAACCACCAGCACCAGTCGGAACCCTCGCAAATGCGAAGCTGCTCGGCAGCTGCCCGCTGTTGCTCAGCGGGGAGTTTGTCATAAGCCGCATCGAAGTCCTTTTTCGCCTCAATGAGCAACTCCCAGCCGCGTGTTTTGGCGGCATCGCCAATCCAGGTTGCAAAATTGCCATAGACCCACGAACCCGGAACAAGATGATCCAGTCGATGACGGGCCGGATGCACATCGAGAAAATCGCTGTAGGTCGTAAGCTCATAGTCGGGGTGTTCGTTGATGGCCTGATACAGCTCGGTCAGGAAGGGGATGCCGTTTTCATGAAAGTGCTCCCAGGCATTTTCGCCATCCATAATGATGGAGACAATTGGTGCATCCATACCCTGGGTGCGATGATGGATGCCCGCCAGCTCATGCACGAAGTTGGCCACTGCATCTTTTGTGTCCCAGCGCGAATATTCAAAGCCGATCAGGTCCGACAGATGATCATCGCGGAAAAAACAGGTGATCTGCTCATCACCCTCGCCGACCAGCCATGGCTGATACAGATCACGGCTTCCCTGCTGCTCACGCAAATTGCGTTTAAGCGAATGATGCAGCACCGCTTCACCGGTGGCGCACCAGGAAAAACCTTCTCTGCCAAACAGGGCCAGTGCATCTTCAGATACAGCGCCTTCGGCCGGCCAGCACCCTGCAGATTTCCGGCCAAATATATCTTCATGCGCTGATACAGAGCGCCGGATATGATCCAGAGCACGTTCTTCGCCACCCGGGTAGGGCTCATCGGGTATCAAGGCATCGGCAACGGTTTCACGGGCCGTACTGAAATCCAGCATCAGCGGCAGAATGGGGTGGGCATACGGCGTCGTGGACAGTTCGATTTTTCCTGCTTCGGCCAGCTTGCGGTATTTTTCCGGAATATCATCCAGCAATCCAGCGATCAGGGTGATCAGGTCGCGGCGGTCCTGATAGGTGAAGCCCTTGCCCTTCTCGATCAGGCGCCGGGCAACGAAATTGCTCTGGCGCACCGTTTCACCCAACCAGGCCAGATGATACCAGGTGACCATGTCGGTAAAATAATTGGCGCCCAGGTAATCGGTTCCTTCATCCTGACGTGCATGTTCGGCCAGATGCCAGACATGCCTGTATGCGGCATAACGATGCATATTGCGTTCGTGATTCAGGCGGAAACAGCAATCCAGCAGGTATTTTCGCTCTGCTTTTGTGAGGTCACCATCCTGATGGGCCAGTGCCTTCAGAAGCGGATCGGGAAGCTCGCCGCTGTTATCCAGCCAGCGCCGTATCCGAATAGCATAATCCTCGATTTGCGCCGTGAGTGACGGAACGAAATTAACGATAGCCCTTGCTCCCGGAACCTGTTCCAGAATAACGGCCATGTCGGTGTATTCCTTCATCGCATGCAGATAAACCCATGGCAGGTGATATTGCCCCGATTCTGCTTCGCGATAGAAAGGCTGGTGCATATGCCAGTAAAAAACGACAGATAAAGGTTTGCTCATCTTAAGAAATCCATGATGCGGGGTGATTTAAACGTGGTGTATCTGCTGGCCCAGCATTTCAGGCGTCACCAGTGTAATGCCGTTTTCCGATACATAGAAACGCTTGGCATCTTCTTTGGCATTCTCTCCAATAACAGTTTCTTCAGGGATGACAGCGCCCTTGTCGATAACACATCGCCTGATACGGCAATCACGCCGGATTTCGACTTCCGGCAGAATGACGCTTTCTTCCACATTGGCGTAGGAATGAATACGCACATTGGAAAACAGGATGGATTTACGCACGCTCGAGCCGGTAATCAGGCAGCCGCCGGAAACCAGTGAGTCAATGGCCTGTCCACGCCGGTCCTCATCGTCAAAGGCGAATTTGGCGGGAGGAAGCTGTTCCTGGTCGGTCCAGATAGGCCAGCTCTTGTCATAAAGATTCAGCTCCGGGTTCAGGGTGGCCAGGTCCATATTGGCCTCCCAGTATGCATCAATGGTCCCGACATCACGCCAGTACTGTGGAGCGCCTGTGTTGGCATTCATAAAGCGGAACGCAAAGGCGTTGGCATGCTTGATGGCATGCGGAATCAGATCATTGCCAAAATCATGAGTGGATGACTTGTCCTTGGCATCCTCGAGCAGCCGCTTACGCAAATATTCTGTGCTGAACACATATATACCCATCGAACCCAGCGCCTGCTCCGGATCGTCCGGCATCGGCTTGGGTTTTTCCGGTTTTTCGGCAAATTCGACGATCCTGTTTTCGTCGTCAATATCCATGACGCCAAAGGCGCTTGCCTCCTTGAGTGAGACGGGGATGCAACCCACGGTAATATCAGCGCCCTTGGCTACATGAGCAGCGATCATTTTGCCGTAGTCCATTTTGTAGATATGGTCACCGGCCAGGATCACGACGAATTCAGGCTCATAGTGCCGGATAATATCGAGGTTCTGATAGACTGCATCGGCTGTGCCTTCATACCAGCCGCCGCCAAGACGCTGCTGGGCGGATAACACTTCCATGAATTCGCCAAACTGACCGGAGAGAAAGCTCCATCCGCGCTGCAAATGGCGCTGCAGCGAATGCGACTTGTACTGGGTCAACACTGAAATGCGGCGAATACCGGAGTTAATGCAGTTGGAAAGCGGGAAATCAATGATGCGGAACTTGCCGCCGAATGGCACCGCCGGCTTGGCCCGCCATTCCGTCAGGCCCTTCAGGCGGGAGCCCTTGCCTCCAGCCAGCACCAGCGCCACGGTGTTGGCAGTCAGCCGGCTGATATTGCGTTCCATATTCGGTGATCCCATCCTGATGCCTCCAACCCAAGCGTTAGCGGAATCCTATCATTATGGTCTTGCCCAAGCCATGAGAAATTAGCAGATTGGATGCGGCGATGAATTACTGCTAGCCTGTGGAGAAGCGCAGAAGGACGGCAGCCTGGAGGGGATTATGCAGGCCATAACCCGGACAACACAACCCTATGACGATCAGCGACCGGGCACTTCCGGACTACGGAAGAAAGTCAGGGTATTCCAGAAAGAGAATTATCTGGAAAACTTTGTCCAGTCAGTTTTCGACGTTATCGGTGATTTTTCCGGGCAAACGCTCGTGGTTGGCGGTGATGGACGTTTTTATAACAGGGAAGCCATCCAGATCATCCTGAAAATGGCGGCAGCCAATGGTTTCATCCGCGTTCTGGTCGGGCAGGGCGGTATCCTGTCCACGCCGGCGGCATCCTGCGTCATTCGCAAACACCAGGCTTATGGCGGCCTGATCCTGTCCGCAAGCCACAATCCGGCTGGCCCGGATGAAGATTTCGGCATCAAGTACAATATCGGCAATGGTGGGCCTGCGCCGGAGAAGGTGACTGAGGCGATTTTCGCCCACAGCCTTGAAATCAGTGAATACCGAATCGTTGAGGCGGATGATGTTCCACTTGATGCGGTTGGGACGCATCAGTTGGGTGATATGGAAATTCAGGTGATTGATCCGGTGGCCGATTATGCCGAATTGATGCAGTCGCTGTTTGATTTTGATGCCACTCGCGTGTTGTTAACGAGTCCGGAATTCTCGATGCGGTTTGATGCCATGCATGCTGTTACCGGGCCGTATGCGAAGGTGATTCTTGAGGATATGCTTGATGCGCCGGCCGGAACGGTTATGAATGCCGAACCGCTGGAGGATTTTGGCGGCGGCCATCCTGACCCCAATCTGACCTATGCGGAAGAGCTGGTGGATATCCTTTTTGCCGAGGATGCGCCGGACTTCGGTGCTGCTTCGGATGGGGATGGCGACCGCAACATGGTTCTGGGACAAAAATTCTTTGTTACCCCGAGTGACTCCCTGGCCGTTTTGGCGGCCAATGCGCATCTGGTGCCCGGATATCGAGATGGTATTGCCGGTGTCGCCCGCTCCATGCCCACAAGCGCGGCAGTGGATCGCGTTGCCGAAGAACTGGCTATTAATTGCTATGAAACACCGACCGGCTGGAAATTTTTTGGTAATCTGATGGATGCCGGCAAAGTCACGTTATGTGGTGAAGAATCATTTGGTACGGGTTCAAACCATGTGCGTGAGAAGGATGGGTTGTGGGCTGTACTGTTCTGGTTGAATATTCTCGCGGTGCGCAGGGAATCAGTTGAAACCATTGTGCGCGAGCATTGGGCGAAATTTGGCCGTAATTTTTACTCCCGGCATGATTATGAAGGCGTGGATGCCGACGCTGCCAACGAAATGATGGTACACATACGCTCCCGGTTCGACAAGCTGCCCGGTGACGTATTTGGCCAGCGTATCGTCAAGCTGTGCGATGATTTTGCCTACACTGATCCGGTCGATGGCAGCGAAAGTGTGGGGCAGGGCATCCGCATTCTGTTTGAAGACGGCTCACGTATCGTATTCCGTCTGTCGGGTACAGGAACAGAGGGTGCGACCGTACGCATCTATCTGGAGTCCTTTGAGCCGGACGCATCCCTGCATCACCAGGACGCACAGATCGCACTGGCGGATTTGATCGAGGCGGCCGGTATTATATCCAGACTGCATGAGCTGACCGGCAGAACAGAGCCCACAGTCATTACTTGATAAATTAGTTTAATAATTTCTTATAACATCTTGAAAAGAGGAAAAAAATGACTTCCAAGAAAGCGCTTTCCGATGAGGCCTATGCAATTCTTGAGGCACGCAGCCATGATCCTTTCGCCTATCTGGGGAGGCATAGGCGCCCAAAGAGCGGCATTGTTATCCGGGCTTTCAAGCCGCGGGCGGAGAAAATGTGGCTGTTACAGCAAGGCAAACGGGCTCGTTCGATCCCGCGTATGGAAGGAACCGACCTGTTTGAACTGCAGTTGCCCAAGGGTACTTTTGAAGAGGGCTATCGTTTTCGCATCGAGGACAAGCAGGGACACAGTTGGGAGGAGGAGGATACCTACCGTTTTGCGCCGATGCTGGGCGATCTGGATCTGCATCTGATTGCTGAAGGCAACCATTTCGAGAAATACAAGATTCTGGGGGCGCATGTACGGGAACATGAAGAAGTCAATGGCGTAGGCTTTGCCGTCTGGGCGCCTTCGGCATCGCGCGTCAGCATTGTCGGCAACTTCAATCACTGGGATGACCGTGAGCACATGATGCGCGTCCGCGGTTCTTCCGGCATATGGGAACTGTTTGTGCCAGGCCTTTGTGAGGGCGAGGTCTACAAATTCAAGATCCGCACGCAACTGGGTAATGTGCTGGAAAAAACCGATCCGTATGGTCAGCAAATGGAAGTGCGGCCGGCAACCGCCAGTGTTGTACATAATCCGCGGGTTTATAACTGGCATGACGAAGCCTGGATGAAACAGCGGCCTGAGCGTCAGGCGCTGGATAAGCCGATGAGTGTCTATGAAGTGCATTTGGGTTCATGGCGGCGTGCGGATGGAGGCTATCTCGGATACCGGGATCTTGCCCATCAGCTTGTTGAGTATTGTCAATGGATGGGTTACACGCATATCGAACTGTTGCCAGTGACCGAACACCCGTTTGACGGCTCATGGGGCTACCAGACGGTGGGTTATTTTGCTCCGACCAGCCGCTTCGGCAGCCCTGATGATTTCCGTTATTTTGTCGACTACTGTCATCAGAATGAAATTGGCGTATTCCTTGACTGGGTACCGGCACATTTTCCGAAAGACGACCACGGCTTGGCTCGCTTTGATGGCACGCCGCTGTATGAGCACGAGGATCCGAAGCTCGGCGAACACAAGGACTGGGGCACATATATTTTCAATTTCGGCCGCAATGAAGTGCGCAATTTTCTGATTGCTTCGGCGTTGTTTTGGCTGGATCAATACCATATCGACGGCCTGCGCGTTGATGCTGTAGCTTCAATGCTGTATCTGGATTATTCCCGCGAGGAAGGCGAGTGGATGCCGAACAAATTCGGCGGTCGTGAGAATCTGGAAGCCGTCGAGTTTCTGAAACAGTTCAACCATCTGGTGCATGAGCGCCACCCTGGAGTGGTAACGATGGCTGAGGAATCCACCTCATGGCCGATGGTATCCCGACCGACCTATCTCGGAGGTCTGGGCTTTACGATGAAATGGAATATGGGCTGGATGAATGACACGTTGTCCTATTTTGAGCATGAACCGATTCACCGTTCCTATCACCATCATGCGTTGACCTTTTCCATGGTTTATGCCTTTACCGAGAATTTTATCCTGCCGTTCTCACATGATGAAGTCGTGCACGGCAAGGGATCGATGCCGGAGAAAATGCCGGGCGATGACTGGCAGAAGTTTGCCAATCTGCGTGCATTGTATGCCTATATGTACACTCATCCGGGCAAAAAATTGCAATTCATGGGGCTGGAATTCGGGCAGTGGCCGGAATGGGATCACGATACGTCGCTTTCCTGGGACCAGGCGAATTTTATGCCGCACCGCGGTCTGCAACTGATGATGCGGGATATGAATCATCTGTATCGGGATACCCCGGCCTTGCACGAGGTTGATTTTGAAGGGCATGGTTTTCAGTGGATTGACTGCAATGATGCCGATCAATCATCACTGAGTTTTATTCGTCGCGACAAACATGGTGGCCCGGTTGTGGTTGCCGTGAATCTGACCCCGGTGCCCCGCTATAATTACCGCTTGGGCGTTCCGAAACCGGGATTCTACCGCGAAATCATGAATACCGACTCAGAAGCCTATGGAGGCTCAAACATTGGTAATACCGGGGGCGTGCATGCCGAGGATGTGACATGGATGGACCAACCGCATTCAATCTGTTTGGCTCTGCCACCACTATCCTGTGTTATTCTCAAGCCTGAGGGCACTTAAGGGCTATAGCTGTCTATTTACAACGCTGACATGCGACCCATTTCGACGAATGAGAGGCTAGCATGGCAGGCAAGTTGATGGCGGGCATCATGCTGGCGCTGACCGGCATCGGAGGTATACCTGTAGCCGATGCGACATCAGGCTTTGCACGGCAAACGCAGGCCGCATGCAAGTTGTGCCATGCCGAGCGATACACGCTGAATGCCTATGGGCGCAAATTCCGCATGCATGGCTTTCGCGAAACGGCGAAGATGCTTGAGTTCAGGTCAAGCTTGGAAAAGAAAAGCAAAATGCAAGATGCAACCGGGTCGGAAACAGACTCACCGCAGCCGGCTTGGGGAATCAGTGGTAGAGTTCCGTCTGCGGATGGAAAGCAAACCAGGCAAACCAGTACAGGCGAATGACCGGTAGCGTTTCGCCACTGTCTGCATTGATAATGTCAACGCTTTCACCATTCTCGTTATAACGAATCAGTAGGGACATGCCCTGCCACGTTTCACGTATTTGACCCACCTTTCTGACCGCTTTCATATCCCATGCCCTGTATTTTCCTTTCAGCCCCAGACCAGTGACCCATGCCTTGGGATGTAAACGGTCATCTTTGTGTTGTACCGGGAAATAAACTGAGGCTGTGCGGTCATAGCCTGTATACGGATCCCTGTCGTAATCCCGGTGATAACCGGTATGGCGCGACAGGACCATTGTATTCGGGTGTGCCTTCAACCATTGTTGCCAGCTTGTATGGGTCAGTGGCAACATGGACAGATGCTCACCGACTCTGGGACCGGCTACAGCCTGCGCCATCAGCTGTGACCACAGGCTTTCGGTCTTTTTGTCATACAGCAGCACATCGGATTGGTAGAGCAGGCCGGAGACGCCAAACCGGTCATCGCTATCAAAGGCCATGCCACTGCCACACAGCGGACAATAGGTGATGACAAAAGCATTCCCTCCAATTCTATCATTGACGATCTCATGCCAGTTCATAATGCGGATCGGATAGGCACGGGCCTTTCCATCGATGACAATGCCCAGTATGCGATCCTCCGGCTTCAGCCATGATCCAGCCACTTCTGCAGATACCGTCTTCGGATAAGTCAATGCAGGAATACCATCTTTGGGCGGTCCACCCGATATGATCTGCTCAGGTGGCACAATGCTTGGCGTGGTGGTAAAGCTGGCAAACATCAGCACAGCCGCCAGCATGATGGGAAAACGAAAAATGAAAGCCATGCCGTACCTGCCTTGTTCAGAACTGTTACTTCGTCGAAATCAGCCGGCCAGCTGTTACACTTGTTGTAAGTCGGTATGTTTCCGGTAGACGAATCAAGGTTTTCACGGAGATAAAATAGTCTGATGTTATGGCTCGAAAATCAAACGGGAGGATGCGTGCTATAATAAGCCCATGT
>JBHHXG010000037.1:0-17450 GCA_046756985.1 Mariprofundaceae bacterium
TCAGCGGGAAACTGGGGTTGCCCCATGCCGTGGCACTTGATTCCGGCACCAGTGCCCTGATGCTTGCATTGCGCGCCTTGCAGAGCCGGCAGCGGGTGCGTCGTGTAGGCATTCCGGCTTACTGTTGCGGCTCGGTTTATTATGCTGTGTGTGCCGCCGGCTGCGATCCTGTATGGATGGACTGTCGTGACAATTTACGGCTGCATGCCGAACAAGCCCATGATCTGGCCTCCACAATGGATGCCATGATTCTGGTACATCCATTCGGCATGGTTGAGCCGATGGCCGCTGAGTCATGGCCATGCCCGGTCATTGAGGATATTGCACAGTCAGCTGGCGCCTGTCTGCAGGGGCAGCCCGTAGGCAGTTTCGGGGATATCGCCGTGGCATCGTTTCATGTTACCAAGCCGTGGGGAGGCGCTTATGGTGGCATGGTATTAAGCCGGGATGCCTCTTTATGTGACGCCATTACAGACATGCGCGATCCGGATCGGCAGCAGACATGGCCGGATTATGCCGGACACCACCAACTGTCTGATTTGCATGCCGCTCTGGCCATGCAACGGATTGAAGTTGCCACAGAGGAACAGCGTATGCGTGCGCAGATTGCTGAAAAAATGGACGCATGGTTTGTCGGGATGAATACAAAACCTGTCATGCATGATGAGGGGAATCGTTATCGCTATATTGTCCGAACGCGAAGGCAGGCGGAGGAAGTGGTAACTACATTACGGAAACATGGTATAGGTGCGGCCAGGCCTGTGTCATCGTTGTGCAAGGCCATTGATGAGGTGAATACGTTAATTCCCGGTGCATGGGCTGCATGGCAGGACTGTGTATCCCTGCCGCTGCTGCCGGACTGTAGCGAAGATGAATTTCTGCAGATCAGAAAGGCGGTCAAGGCTTGCATGACATAATGGACAATCTGTGGTTGCGTGGCGCGGCATTGCCGGCCGGTATCGGGCTGGCTTTGCCGTGGGTGCATGATGGTCTGCTGACACATGGGTTAAAGCTGGCCGCTGCCGCTATGTTGGTGACCTATGCTTTAACGCCCGTCGCCATCCATCTTGCCCGGAGAGTCGGGGCAGTGGATTATCCTGACGCACGAAAAATGCATGTCGGGGCGGTTCCCCGCCTTGGCGGGCTTGCCGTGCTGGTTTCCGTGAACCTGACCTTGCTGCTGAATTTCAATTATTCATTGCAACTGAAAGGCGTGTGTATATCGGCCATCATTGTGGCCCTTTTTTCGGTATGGGATGATGTGCGCGAGCTCTCTGCCGGCATCAAGCTTGCCGGACAATTACTGGCATTATCTGTGCTTTACCTGAGCGGGGTGAATGTCGAGTTCGCCGCGGATAGCTGGTGGGGAAATGGCCTTGAGTTTCTGACTACCGCCCTGTGGGTCATTGGCATCACCAATGCATTTAATTTTCTTGATGGCATCAATGGGCTGGCGGCATCATTGGCGGCAGCTGTTTGTGCATTGATGGCCTTGCTGGCATGGCATACAGGCCAGACTTACATGTTGCTGCTGTGTCTGGCCATGATGGGAGCAGCTATCGGTTTTCTGCCGGATAATGCCCGTTATCGTCGGCCACCACGCACATTCCTTGGCGATGTTGGCAGCACCTACCTCGGCTGGATGATGGCAGCCATTGCCGTGATGGGCGACTGGTCCTCAGAAGGAGCAATCAAGGCCTATTCGGCACCGATTCTGATCTTTTCAGTGATGATTTTCGATATGGTCTATACCACTGTAGCACGAATCGCGCGAGGGAGCGTGCGTAGCGTGCGTGAATGGATCGAATATGTTGGCCGTGATCATCTGCATCATCGGTTGATGGCACTGGGATGCAGCGAAGCGCAGGCCGTGGTTGTGATTGTTGCCATATCACTGCTGATGGGACTGGCGGCTCTGGCGCTGGTTGAGAGTTCAATGACGAGCACGAGACTGTTGCTTGTGCAGGCCGTCGTCTTTTACGCTGTCTTGAGCTTTCTGATGCTGAGAAACGCACGAGACAATCACTAAGCCCTTGATGGGTCAGGCATTGGACTCAGAACTATTATTGCATCGCTGGCACATACTGCGTCAAGAACTTGACCATGCCGGTGTAAGATTGCTGGCCGTCAGTAAGTATGCATCCGATGAGGCAGTTTCCTGCCTTGTTAAAGCCGGTCAGAAGGAGTTTGCTGAGTCCAGGCCGCAGGCACTGCGGAATCGCGCCCGTGTCTGGCCGGCCTGTGCATGGCATATGATCGGTCCGGTGCAGAAAAACAAGGCCAAGTATATCGGCCGCCATGCATCCATGTGGCATAGCGTTGAAGACGCAGAAACTGCCGAACAGGTGGCCCGTCACGTTGAGGACCGGGTTCTGCCAGTGTTGTTGCAGGTCAACATGACGGGCAACCCCCGGCAGCATGGTGTTGCTCCCGATAAAGCGATACGGTTATTTGAGCAGGTTAGCAGCATGAAGCAGCTGCAGGTGAAGGGACTGATGTGCATGGCTTCCCGGGATGCCGATGCACGCACCGCTTTCCGGCATTTGTGGTGCTTGCGGGATGAACTGTTCGGTGGGAGCCTTGGCAGCCTGTGTATGGGGATGAGTGGCGACTACCGTATCGCCATTGAGGAGGGCGCGACAATAGTGCGCTTGGGCACAGCGCTGTTTGGCGACAGAGACACATAACGCTGATAAAACAAGGAAAGACCATGCAACAACTTACGATTTCATTCATTGGCGGCGGCAATATGGCCGAGGCCCTTCTCTCCGGGCTGATTCGGGCAGGACATAGTGAAAAACACTTATGTGTCTCGGATGTGAGTGCCAAACGTCTGGAGGCACTGAAGCAGTCTTTTGGCTTACAGGTGTCAGCCGACAACATCAAAATCAGTACAAAGGCCGATATCATCGTGCTGGCGGTCAAGCCGCAACAAATGCAACAGGCGCTTAAAGGGCTGGGCAGTCATATCGGCACTGAAACCACCATCATCAGTATTGCCGCGGGCGTAAGCATCAAGACTTTGCGCGGCTATCTGGGCAACGATGAAGCCAGTCTGGTGCGTGTTATGCCGAATACCCCTGCCCTGGTGGGTGCCGGCATATCAGCCCTGTTCAGCGAGTCAGGCAGTAGCCACAAGGCGCGCGCCGAATATGTGCTGGCAGCATGTGGCGAAGTCGTTTGGGTTGACACCGAACAGCAACTGCATGCCGTTACGGCCATTTCCGGCAGTGGGCCGGCCTATTTTTTCCTGCTGGCAGAGGTGATGCAGGCGACAGCGATATCGCTGGGTCTGCCGGAGCCGCTGGCGCAGCGTTTGTCTGCGCAGACGGCAGCTGGAGCAGGATGCATGCTTGTGGAAAGTGGCCGGAAAGCTGCGGAACTCCGACATCAGGTAGCAAGTCCCGGCGGCACCACGCAGGCGGCGCTGGATGTGATGTATGAGAAGGGATTTCCTGATGCGGTGCGTCAGGGAATCGCCGCAGCTCATAAGCGTTCCATCCAGCTCGCATAGAACAAATCAATGTATCTATTCGGATATTTTCTGCAGGCGCTTGCCGATGTTGTACATGTGCTGCTGGTTGCAGCCATGATCGTGGTCATCGCTCGGGCGGTGCTGTCGTGGGTGTCCCCTGATCCATATAATCCGATTGTGCGCATCATTAATCAGCTTTCAGAGCCTTTGCTCTATCCGATAAGACGCCGGGTTCCCTACCTGGGAGGCATTGATTTCTCACCGATGCTGGCGCTTCTTACTGTGATGTTTCTCGACAACTTTATTGTGCCAACACTGCAGCGGATTGCCTTTAATCTAATTCAGGGTGGATGATTCTTGCCTGATAATATATTGGATAATATCGCTGCTGTGGTGAGTGCAGGCAAGACCGGCATATATCTCAATGTGCATGCACAGCCTGGGGCCCGCAAAGCCCAACTGCGCGGCATGCATGGGGATGCTGTGAAGATTGCATTGCGTGAGCAGGCCCAGAATGGCAAGGCGAATGCTGCCCTGTTGCATTTCATTGCCCGGCAATTGGATTTGCCGGCTGCCGATGTGGAAATCGCATCGGGCCACACTTCACGAAAAAAGCGGTTATTTCTGCGTGGCAACCGCAATGAGCTTGGCAGGCGTCTTGAGGCATGGCTAAGTAATGCCTGAGCGGTTGCTCTCCAGGCTTGCTGCACAGCCGGCATGGCTGCTGGCGCTTTGCGGCGTCAGTTTCTTTTTTCTGCTGGGCGGCCACACGCTGTGGGATGTGGATGAGCCCAACAATGCTGTTTGCGCGCGCGAGATGCTTGCAACCGGTAACTGGTGGGTGCCTGTATTCAATGGCGAACTCAGATTCGACAAGCCGATTCTGATCTACTGGCTGATGATGCCATTGTATGCTCTCTTTGGAATCAGCGAACTGACAGCCCGGCTGCCTTCGGCCATGGCGATGACCGGGCTGGTGTTTGTGGTCTGCTATTTTGCACGCCGGTTGATTGATCCGCGTGCGGGTGTACTTGCCGCTGTGTTGCTCGCCAGTGCACTGCATATGATGGTCATCAGTCGCGCCGCCGTACCCGACCCGTTGTTGATACTTTGTCTGGCGTTTGCACTGCTGGCTTTTTTGACGGTCTATGTGGAGTCACGGCAGGGAAAAATACCTTCGCTCCGGCTGTTAATCGCTTCATATGCGGCGCTCGGGCTTGGTATGCTGGCCAAAGGGCCCATAGCGGCGGTGATGCCTGTATTGATTCTGGCCTCTTTTTTAACCTTGCAGCGGGACTGGTCGTCATGGCGGATTTTCCGCCCATGGATGGGTATCGGGATTGCTGCGGTCATTGCCCTGCCCTGGTATATCACGGTTGGTGCGCTGACGGATGGCGAATGGCTTCAGGGCTTCCTCTTCCATCATAATCTCGACCGTTTTACCGATTCGCTGCAGGGGCATCGCGGCTTTCCCGGCCTTTATGTACTGAGCTTTGTTCTGGGATGGTTCCCGTGGAGCGGACTACTTGTCGCTGTGCTTGCCTTTGGCATATGGCACATACAGCGCCTGCGCGAGCAGCCCATGCGTTTGTTCCTGTTGTGCTGGATTGGTGTGTTTCTGATATTTTTCAGTATCGCACGCACCCAATTACCAAACTATATATTACCCGCCTTTCCAGCCGCCGCCGTATTAATGGCGCTGTGGTTGCAGCAGGCTGATAAGGAGATGCAGGAAAAAGCCTGGCGCTGGCTTGTATGGACTGCATTGGGCATGAGTGTACTGCTTGCGATCGGGGGCGCCATTGCCGTTCAGGTGATGTGGCCGGGCGAGTGGTTTTATCCCCTGGCACTTGCGTCGGTGGCTGTTGCTGCAATCTGGTGGCTGATACAAAAGCCCGGTCCGCCCGTTATTCCGATACTGGCTGGCATGCTGGTATGCACGGTTCTGCTGGCGGGTTGGAGCGTCCCCGGTATTGATCATCATAAAGTGACACGGCAAATCGCGCAGCAGGCGAGCGCATCCGGGTTCGATGGTGAGAGTCTTGCGACCTTTCATTATTTCCAGCCTTCACTGTTGTATTATCATGGCGGACGCTTGCCAATGCTGACTGATGTCCGGGCAGTGGGGCAATGGCTGGTGCAGGGCAAGGCTATTGTTATGCCTGAGCATGCGCTGACTGAACTGCCGCCTGATATCCTGCCCTATCTGCTTATTCATGAGCGCGTGCATGGGCTATACGCCCGCAAGGTGCTACTATTGCTGAGCTTGCAGCCAGTGGAGGGAATATCATGGCCGAAGGGCTGATTTCCATTGTCGTTCCGGTATATCGTGAAGAGGAAAACATTTCTCTGTTGACAACCGAGGTGTCCGAAAAGCTGGGGGATACCGATTATGAATTGATTCTCGTTGATGACGGCTCCGATGACGCTACCTTCAGCGAAATTCAGAACGCCTGTGCGCAGGACGGGCGGGTCAAGGGTATCCAGCTGCGCCGGAATTTCGGGCAAACGGCAGCCATGAGCGCTGGTTTTGAGCATGCGAATGGCAAGTATATTGTCTATATGGATGGTGATCTGCAGACGGACCCGGCCGATATCCTGAAATTGCTGGAACGGCTTAAACGTGATGACCTGGATATGGTCAATGGCTGGCGAAAAAACCGGCAGGACGCAAGTTTGTCCCGGAATCTGCCATCAAAAATAGCCAACGCCCTGATCCGGCGCTCAACCAAGGTGTTGATGCACGACTATGGCTGTCCGATGAAGCTGATGCGGGCGGAAGTCGCCAAGAACCTTCGTCTGTACGGCGAACAGCATCGCTTTCTCCCTGCGCTTGCCGATCTGTATGGGGCGAGGCTTGGTGAAGAGGTTGTCAGCCATCGCCCCAGGCAGTTTGGTGAAAGCAAGTATGGACTTGGCAGAACACTGCGGGTGCTGGTGGACTTACTTCTGGTGCTGTTTTTCCAGCGTTTTACTGACCGGCCATTACAACTGTTTGGTCCCGCAGGTTTGGTCAGTTTTTTCGCTGGCATTGGCGTTGATCTGTGGCTTAGCGTTGACAAACTGATTTTTGGCGCCGAATTGGCTGGACGGCCCATGTTGCAGCTGGGATCGCTATTAATTGTCAGTGGTATTTTGCTGTTCGGAATCGGCCTGATTCTGGAAATGCAGGCGCGCACCTACTATGAATCGACCGGTCGGCGTCATTACAGCATTCGTCAGTACGCCGAAGGCGATACCGCAGCAGAAGAAGAGGATTGAGCATAAGGCCTTCCCTTCTGCTGAAACTGCTGCTTTCGTCGGCACTGCTGGCATGGCTGGCATGGAAACTGGATCTAAGCGCCATTTTCCTTCGTCTGCAACAGATTGATCTTTACTGGGTTGCTCTTGCCTGCCTGAGCCTTTTTGTCGGGCAAGTACTGTGTGCATTACGCTGGGTGTGGCTGGCGCGTGGCCTTGGGCTGACGGTCAGAGTTCTGCGCAAGATACAGCTGTATTTTCTGGGCATGTTTCTCAGCCTGTTTCTTCCTTCCATTATCGGCGGTGATGTGGCGCGTGGCTATCTGCTGGCCAGAGGACGGAAGGATGCGGGCTGGCAGGCTGCGGCCAGTGTGATCCTTGAACGCATCAATGGCGTCTATGCGCTGACGCTACTGGTCACAGCCTGTATGCTGTTTCTTGCACTGCCGGGCCCATGGTGGTGGTTCTGGTTGTCTGCCGTGCTGTTTCTGTGGTTGGCAATGGTGTTTTATCCACGCATTGCCGGATATCTGGCACAGTTCAAGAGTCCTCAGTGGCTGGCAGGCTGGCAGGCATTGCCGCTGAGTGCGCCGGAATTTCGTTCTGCATGGTGGCAAAGCCTGCCGCTATCGGTTGTTTTCCAGCTACTGGTTGTGCAGGCGCATGTGTTTCTGGGCCTGGCCGTGGGGCTTGAACTGTCATGGGCGGCTTATGGATTTATGGTATGCCTTGTTGCTCTGGCATCCGCATTGCCAGTTTCCTTTAATGGCTTCGGCATCCGGGAAGCAGGTTATATCGGCCTGGCCGTACATTTTGGTGGCAGCAGCGAGGCGGCAGCCTCAATGGCGCTGTTGTGGGTGCTGGTGCTGGTGCTGACAGCCTTGCCTGGGGGTGTTGTGCTCTGGCGTCTCGGCGGCACCAGGGCTCTGAGTAAACAGCATTAGCCGAGATTTTCTCTTAACCGTTTAACGGAGCGCTCCGAACGCTTGTTGATATAGTTTTCCAGTTGGGCAAAGGTCTGGGGGTGGCGCTGATGCAGCGTAGACATAGTATCCTTGTCCAGCATTAATGCGTCCAGATCGCTGGCTGCAATGGCGGAATAGGCGAGAGCGGTTCCGTTTTTCTGCACGACCTCTCCAATCATGTCATTGTCGCGGCGAATCTCCAGCAACACCTCGGCCTTGACCTTATTTAGATAGCGTACTTCGACTTCACCGGACAGGATCAGGTAAACGCCAGTCGGCGCATTCCCTTGAGAAAAAATACGGGAACCGCGCTCGAAAAAACGGATTGGCAGTTCTTTTGCAAGGGCAGTACGGGTGTCTGCAGGCAGTTCCTGGAAGACCGGATGACTGAAGAAGAAGCTGTCCAGCATGCGACAGGTCAGCAACGCATTCAGGTGCTTTTTGAACGCGGCATCAACTTCCAGCACCTGTTGCACGGCGGATAACTCAACGCGGATGATGCGGCATGGCTCGGAAGTATAGGCAGAGGCGTAGCGGGATTTTCTGCGCAGGGCACCGAATTCACCATATACATTTCCGGCACCCAGCTGGGTTATGATCTTTAACTGCGTTCCAACATGTTTGGCAATGGCCAGTTTACCACTTTCAATGAAATACATATCATGAGGGGCATCGCCCTCATGCAGCATTTCCACATCCTTGGATACATGCATGACACGGCTGGCTTCATTCAGAATGCGTAAATGAATGGGAGACATTCCTTTCAGAATGGGAAAGATATCAGCGTTAAGTAACGCTCTCTCGGTGGGCGGACGTACGCCTGACAGATCGAGAAAGTCAGTGTCTTTCGGGCTCACTGCCCCTCCTTTTGGGTGCAGAAAACTGCACAGTAAATGTAAAGCGCGATTATAGCATATAATTAGTCATGTTACACAAGCATATTCATGTTGTAACTGAAAACGGACGCTTAACTATCTGGAACTGAAAGCTAGGCTACTTCCAGCCGGCGCTGGTATCGGGTCAGGTTCTCACATCCGTGTTCGCGAACCACGACCAAATCTTCCAATCGGACACCGCCAAGTGAGGGGTAATACAAACCAGGCTCGACGGTTACAACATGACCGGCCTTGAGATATGCGTCATGCATCGAAATACGTGGCTTCTCATGAATATCCAGCCCAACCCCGTGTCCTGTGCCATGAAAGAATCCTGTCTGCCGGCCGCGGCGCATTTCTGTGGGAAAGCCCTGTGTTTCAAAGTGACCGCTGATGGCGCGGTGGATGACGGCACCATTCGCACCGGCTTTGACCATGCCCAGGCCGATGTCCTGACCTTCGCGTACGGTACGGTAAAGCCTCTTGATTTCTGTACTGGCCTTTCCCTTTACAAAGGTGCGCGTCATGTCCCCCCAGTAACCGCTGTCGAGCATACGTGGAAAAATATCAATAATAACAAGCTGATGCGCACGTACAAAGCCATACCCGATATTGTGCGGGTCAGCACTCTCTCTACCGCAAGCGACAATCGTATGCGATGGGCTGGCACCATGCTGGATCAGCCAGGTTTCAATGACAGCGCGCACATGCTGTGATCTGATTTTTTTACCCGTATCCGGATGCAGCAGGATGCCATCGTTGCCCACACTGCAGTTTGCAAGAAATGTCTCTGCCTGGTGCATAGCGCGCTTTGCCATGCGTTCAGCCCGTGCCAGACAGAGAATTTCATGTTCCGACTTGATGGCACGCCCCGGGAACAGTGAGCCGGCCGCCGCTCGTACCTCAAAGCCCCAACCACGCAATTGTTCGGCATAAATAAGCGGAAAATGGCCCGGCACCTGTATTTTTGTGATGCCATGTGTCTTCAGGAAGGCTGCGGCAGTGCCGGCGGGAGCATCCTGCCATCCATGCTGGCGGGCCTTTTCCTGCCAGGGGACATCCAGATGCACGACATCCAGTCCGGACTGCTTGCGGGCGCGATCCACTTCCAGCGGCGAAAACAGGCCATGCCACTGCCCGTTAAATCCAATGATGATAAAGGGATCAGGCACGAAAAGCCTGGCCACATACAGCATGTCGGCATCATGCTCAGATGCCGCTATCATCAATTGCGCCTTGGCGCTCATATCAGTTCCGTGCCGTCGGTTGCCAGTTCGCGTTCTGATTCCTCGTCTTCTTTCTGGAGCAGGTCGTGCATACTGATGTTGGCCAGCAGCCCTTTTCGCTCCCGTTCCATGCGGAAATAAAGTCCGTTCAGTGTGCGCCCCAGCGGCGTTTGTTGCCATTCCTCCGGAATTTGCATGGGCGCATCATTGAGGGCATGGTGGATATCAATCAGGTGCAACTGATCGGCGTTCATGGTTGGCACCCAGCCTTCGGTTTCCCGGCTGCTGCCAATGTTCCGCAGCAGTCCCTGATGACATAGCTTATCCAGCCATTCCTGCAGAATATTGTTAGGCACGCCGGTCTCTGCCAGGAACGGTTCTGGATACAGGGCCTTACCTTCCTGCATCGCCTGTGTGGCCCGCAAAATGGCCAGGTAGGAGAAAAACTGCTGAACGCCGGGCTTCAGGAATGCGGACCGGCGTTTATGCGACTGCTCAGGATGCTGGAGGCAGAAGACGACCTCCGCCCCAATCAGCACCATAACCCAGATCAGATACAGCCAGATCAGAAAAATCGGCAATGTACCCAGCGCACCGTACACACGCTCGTAACTGGCGAGTTCCGTGACATAGAAGGCGAAGCTTAATTTACTCAATTCGAACAGCGCGCCGGCAACCAGTCCGCCAACGAGTGAAAAACGAAAGGGGACATAGGTATTCGGCAGCATGTAGTACATGGCGGTCAGGGCCAGCGACGACATCAACCACGGAATCAGAAAGGGAATTTGGCCGATGGCAGATGCGCCTTCGGCGACATCCTGGATAATCGGCAGAGCGGTAAAATAGGACGTGATTGAAATCGAGGCACCAATCAGAACCGGCGCCAGGGTCAGTGTAGCCCAGAAAGTAATGAATTTGGAAAGTAGCGGTCGGGTACGGGAAATACGCCAGATATGATTGAACGACTCTTCCATGGTGTTTAATAGCGCAGTGGCGGTGACCAGCAGGCCGATAATACCGAAAATCGACAGCGCCGCGGCCTTGCTGGCAATTGCACCCAAATATCCCTGTACGACTTCCTGACTGGTAGGCAGCAGGAATTGTAACAGCGTGTTGCGAATAAACTCCAAAGTGGCATTGAATGCCTGAAAGCTGGTAAAAACAGAAAAACCAAGCGCCACCAATGGTATGATGGCGAGCAGGGAGGCGAAGGCCAGAGCAGAAGCGCGCTCAATACAGTGGTCATTGAGAAAGCGCAGGATGATCCGATAGCAGAAACGCAGCGTGTTTGTAAAATGCCTTTTCAGGGCCGGCAGGCTGGCGATGTCGGCTACGTCCATTTCCAGGATACGGGTCAGTTGCTGTTTCAGTTGCTTGTTCATGATCAGCCAGTACGGCGCAGGGCCTCATGCCTCAGCGGGGTCAGTATGGTTCCATGAATCTCGCTGCCGTTCATGAAACTGCAGCCAGAAAACACAATGCCAACATTTGCCATGGCACCTCCCGTATGGTGACAAGTCAGAGTCTAAGCATATTCATAGCATATGCGAAAGGCATTCGCGGCGATGTATGCTGAAAAATGAGAAATATTCCGGCGTGAGTGTATCCGCACATCTTCTATTCGTCAGGTGAAGCAGCATGGATACTCAGCGCGTGAATAGCATGGGCGAACTGATCCTTCAGCGCGTCATGTACCATGCGGTGCCGCTGAATACGCGATTTACCCTTAAAACAGTTAGCAACGATATGTACTGAAAAATGGCCACCGCCACTTTCTATGGCGGCGGCATGTCCGACGTGCTTCCATGATTCATCCTCGATATTCAGGGTGGTTGGCTGCAAGGTGTCCTGCAGCGCTTCATGAATCTGGCCGGTGCGGCCGTTCATGAATTTTCCTGCGGTTGGCGATAGAAAATGAATGTTTTGCCGATCTGATGCACACATTCAGCCCCTGTACGTTCGGCAAGCGCCATAGCATCTGCATGTCTGGCATCCTTATCCCCCTGTTGAATATGGATCTTTATCAGCCCATGGGTATCCAGCGCCAGGCGGGTTTCCTTTACTACATTGTCGGTGACCCCTTTCTGGCCGATACGGATCACCGGTTTCAGGTGATGTGCCTGGATCTTGAGCATTTTCTTTCGCTTGCTGGCTAGTGCCATGCTTACCTCCATCAAGGGAAACACTGAACAAGTTTCATGAGCTGCGTTACTTCCAATTGGGGCTCATGACGTCAACTTCTTCCCAGTGGCCGAGCTTATCGTAAAGTCTGACGGGGCGTAAGAATATCCATTACAGCGACCGTCATATTGGAAATATTGCCTTTGCATCATTGCCCATGCGCGCAGATCAGATAGAGTGGCCTGATGCCAGAACAGCAAAATAATGAGCACGGTGAAACCCGGCATGAGGAAGAGAATCGCGAAGAACTGGCGCCACGATTTCCGATTCGCTGGCGTTGGACCATGCTGGTCGGTTTTGCTGTTGCGCTGGCCATTCTTGTGCTTTCCATGATTATTCTGGATATGGAACGTGATGCATGGCTGGAAAGCCAAGCCACGCAGGCCGAGGTGTTGGTTGAGCGACTGGGAGATGAGTTGAAAATCCCGATGCTGGCCGGGAGTGCGGCAGAGATTGATCTTATTGTTCAGGGTTTCTTGCAGAAGGTACCAGCCGTGATGGGCGTACATTTACACTTTCCGGATGGTGAAGATCAGCATTTTGGCGACATCGGCCCTGACGACAAGCTGTTGGATAAAATACCTGGAGACAGAGAAATCAAGCGCCTGTCAACCAAGAACTTGTGGTTCGTAAAAAAAGTGCTGTATGCTGGAACAGCCGTTGGTTCTGTCGGAGTCCGCTATTCGGAGAAGGCTTGGGAAGAATTGGCTGGCCGTCTGGTGGTTCGCATGGCGCTTGCCGCAGGCTTGGTGATCATTCTTTCCAGTGTGCTGGTATACTGGATTGCCGGCCGCATGAGTCGGCCTTTGGAGATGCTGGCGGATGCGGCCCAGCATGTAGCCTATGGTGATTACAGTATCCGCCTGCCGGTTGCCGGCAATGATGAGGTTTCCGATGCCGTAAGCCATTTTAATGCCATGGTTGAGGAACTGGCGCACAAAGAGGAGATTCGGGACGTGTTTGGCCGTTATCTGAATCCCAAGCTGGTGTCGGAAGTATTCGATGGCGGCGATATCAAGGCAGAAAACCGGCGTCATGAAGTTACGGTACTGTTTGCAGATATGGTGGGTTTTACGGCTTTTTCTGAATCTACATCCACCGAGGAAGTCATCGATGTGCTGAACAAGCATTTTGAGATATTCCACAGAATTATTGATTATTATGCCGGGCATGTGGATAAATATATTGGCGACGCTGTCATGGCCGTTTTTAATCACCCCAATGAAGATCCCGACCACGCTCGACATGCAGCGATGGCTGGTCTGGCCATGAGTGTTGCCTGTAGCAAGCTGGGCGTGTTGCGCGAAAATGGTGAGCCGATTTCATTCCGTGTGGGGCTGAATCGTGGACAGGCTATTGTCGGCAGTATTGGCGCAGCCGAGCGACTGGAATATACAGTGATCGGCGATACCGTGAATGTTGCTTCGCGTATGGGAGGACTCGGCGGCGGCGGCGAGGTAGTATTGTCGCGCTCAACGTATGACCATCTTGGAGAGGGGTTTTCCTTTGAAGGCATTGGAACGCGCGATATCAAGGGTGTTAGTGAAGCCATGACATGTGGAACGATTAAGGCCACCAGTGAGGCGGCACAGCGTAATATCGCACATGCGGTTGCGCTGGCATTTGATCTGACCCTGCCATCCGATGTGCGGCAGATCATCGGGGATTTCGACAGTGCATAATATTCCCGGATGTAACCTGTGGCGCGCAGTATGCTGCGTGGGCCTGGTGCTCATGGCGGGCGGCTGCACTTCCACTGGCAAGGGTAAGGTTCCATCGTTCAGTTTTTTGAATACCTATGAAGCGGCATTAAGGGATTTCGAGCGTGGCCGTATTATGGAGGCACGCAGCAAAGTGTTGGCCATGGACAAGGCACGCGAGGACTACGCCAAGGCGCGGACGCTACTGAAAAAGAAAATTAATCCGGCGCGCCTGCGTCTGCTGCGGCACTATCGGCTTAAAGGCGAAGCAGCTGAACTGGCGAACGAATGGTCCAAGGCTATGAATTATTATGGGCAGGCAGCAGCTTTCTCAATCAAGCCGGAAATATTTGAAAAAAAGCGTGATGTGATGCGTCTGAAAATGCGGCAGACCCGCCTGGAGGCACTGATATCCGAACGGCGTAAGGAGGACGCTGCATGGCTGGCCGGGCTGGATGCCTATGAGCCACCCAAAGGCGTGGATCCCCGCGACGAGGTATTCCTGCGCAAACGCCGGGATTATCAGAATGATATGGATGACAGAGCGTCCCGGAGTTACCGTGAGGCACGGCGCTACCTGTACCGGGACATGCCGGAAATTGCCTATGTTGAAATCGAGTCACATCTCCGTCTTGAGCCTGATTCTGACCGCGGAAAACGCCTGAAGGAAGAGATCAGAAAGGCTCTGCCGAAAAATATTCATATCCCTGCCGATATGCGCATAAAGGATAAGTTGGCCCGTACATTTAAGCGTGTGCCAGCACCGAAATCAGTGACTGCAAAACAGATACATGGGCTGATCCGCAAGGGCGAATGGCTGAAGGCCAAGCAATATGCGCTTGTTTACCGGCGCGAGGGTGGCAAGGACGCCGAGCGTTTGCTGAAACAGATTCAGACAAATATTGAAAAGGAAGCGGCTACGCTGTTCTACAAGGGTCGGGTCGATTTCCGGCGCGAACATCTTGATCAGGCCGTGAAAAACTGGGCTGCAGCGGTAGATTTAATGCCCGACCACACCGAATATGTTGAGGCGCTGCGCCGGGCACAGCAGTTGCAGGAACGTTTACGTGTTCTTCGGAGTGAAAGCGAAACGACCGAGCAGAAAAAAGAATAGGACAGGCGGTGCTTGGTGAGTAATCGTGATGTTATCCTGTCACCCAGGAGAAAGACGAGACAAATCATGGTGGGCAATGTTGCTGTTGGTGGTGATGCGCCGATCGCCGTGCAGTCCATGACCAATACGCTGACAACAGATATTGATGCAACGGCGGCTCAGATTCATGCTCTGGAAGCGGCCGGCGCGGATATTGTTCGTGTCTCTGTGCCAGATCCGGAATCAGCGGCCGCGATGCCGGAAATCCTGAAACAGACTAGTATTCCGATTATCGCCGACATTCATTTCAGCTACAAAATGGCGCTGGCAGCCATGGAAGCGGGCGTGCACGGCCTGCGGCTGAATCCCGGCAATATCGGTGGTCGCAAAAGGGTTGAAACAGTCGTTGCGGCAGCGAAAGAGCGCGGCATCTCCATTCGCATTGGTGTTAACGCCGGCTCATTGGAAAAGGATTTGCAGGAAAAATACGGCGAGCCATGTGCGGATGCGATGGTGGAATCAGCCCTCTCTCATATTCACATCCTTGAAGATATGGATTTTTTCGATATCAAGGTATCGCTGAAGGCCAGTAATATACCGATGACGGTGATGGCCTATCGTAAGCTGGCCGGGCAGGTAAATTATCCGTTTCACCTCGGGATTACCGAGTCCGGTAGTCAATTTGGCGGTAGCGTCAAATCCTCGATCGGACTTGGTATGATATTGGCTGATGGCATTGGTGATACGATACGCGTATCACTGGCAGCCGATCCTGTCGAAGAAATCAGGGTTGGTTTTGAAATTCTGAAATGTTTGGGATTACGTCACCGCGGTGTGAATCTGATCGCCTGTCCTTCATGCGCAAGGCAGAAGTTTGACGTCATCAAGACGGTAGCAAAACTGGAAGAGCGTCTGGCGCATATCCATGAGAGTGTGGACGTGGCTGTGATCGGCTGTGTCGTCAATGGGCCGGGTGAGGCGCGCGAAGCCGACCTTGGCATTACGGGTGGATTTCCTGTGCATATGATGTACAAGGACGGCGAAAAGTCTGAAAAGGTCAATGCGGACGATATGCTTGACCATATCGTCGAAGAGGTAGAAAGGCGCGCCGCGCTTTTGCGTGCGAAAAAGGAGAAATAGGGATGCTCTCGAAGGCTTTTGTTATCCTGGTCGCATTGATGCTGCCTTCCTGTACGGGTGTGTATATTGGTTTGCCTGGCGGACCGGTGCAGATTGGCGCCAGTGTGTCTTCAGACGGTGTGTATGCGGACGTTGATACCGGACCGGGCAGCATAGGGGTTTCTGCGGATAGCAAAAAAGATGATCTGTTTGTAGAGCCGCCTGAAGATGCAGAAGCAGACGAGGATGATCGGGAAGGGGACCGCTGACGAGGTATGGGAAATAAGCTGAAAAGTATTCGTGGCATTCACGACGGCATGCCGTCAGAGGCGATATGCTGGTGTTACATCGAGAAGGTGGCCAGAAAGGTGTTTGCTGCTTATGCCTTTGATGAGGTTCGCCTGCCCATTTTGGAGCCGACTGAGCTGTTTGTGCGCTCTATCGGCGAAGCGACGGATATCGTCTCCAAGGAAATGTACCGTTTTGAGGACCGGGGAGGCGATGATCTCTGCCTGCGGCCGGAGGGAACAGCAGGTGCTGTCCGCGCCTATTTGCAGGCCGGATTGACCCGCTCTGGCATTCAACGCTGGTATTATACCGGCCCGATGTTTCGTCGCGAACGGCCGCAAAAGGGCCGGCTGCGCCAGTTTCAGCAGATCGGTGTGGAATTGTTTGGTGCTGCTGGTCCTGTGGAAGATGCGGAAGTTGTGGCCATGGCACAGCAAATAGTGGATGGACTATCTATCGGGGATACGCACCTGGAAATCAATTCGCTGGGCTGTCCTGTATGTCGCCCCAGCTACCGGGAATATCTGGTGACATACCTGCAGGGAAAATCAAACCGGCTGTGTGAGACCTGTCAGGAACGGATTCGGAAAAATCCAATGCGGGTGCTTGATTGCAAGGTTGAAAGCTGCCAGCAGGAGCTAACCGATGCGCCCCATATACTTGCCCATCTGTGTGAAGACTGCGATATGCATTTTTCGGGCCTGAAACAATGTCTGGACACACTGAGTATTTCCTATCATGTCAATCCGCTCATTGTCAGAGGGCTGGATTACTACAACCGCACAGCATTTGAAGTCGTTACGGGCAGGCTTGGCGCGCAGGGAACAGTGATTGCCGGAGGCCGCTATGACAGCCTGGTGGAAGAGCTGGGCGGTCCTGCCACGCCTGCTGTCGGCTTCGCTCTTGGCCTGGAAAGGCTGGCCATGCTGCTTCCGGAGATGACGCCGGATGGCCCCGATGTGGCGGTCGTGGCACTTGGCGAGGATGCACAGTCCTTTGCGCTTCAGCAGGCAGACAGCTTGCGTAAGGCCGGGCTTCGCGTCGTGCACTGCGGCGCAGGCTCCGCCAAGCGGTTGTTCAAACGGGCCGACCGCGAAGGGGCTCGTTTTGTGCTTGTGGTCGGAGAGGATGAAATACGAAACAAGGCGGTTACGCTGAAAAACATGCAAGATGGCAGCCAGCAGACAGTGTCGTCCGCAGACGCCTTGAAGCTAGTGAAAAAGGCCGTTGCCAGTCAGTCAGATCAGCTGAGCCAATAAATCATGCTGAAAGGATTGCAATATATCCT
>JBHHXG010000038.1:0-15631 GCA_046756985.1 Mariprofundaceae bacterium
CGCCTCCGGCACCACGCAAGACCGGTATGTTATGGGGAGGATATGCAATGATTGAGGGTTCATGCCTTCGTATCTATCTGACCGAGTCCGACCGTATTGACGGCCAGCCCGCCATGGAGGCCGTACTGACGCTTTGCCGCAATGCAGGGCTGCGCGGTGTTTCCGTGATCCGTGGCATTGAGGGCATGGGCCTGCATGGTGTTCATTCAACATCCTTTTTATCCTTATCCAGCGACCTGCCCCTACTGGTTGAAGCTGTGGATAGCATCGAAAAAATTAAAGCCGCTGTAGAAATGATGCGCCCGCATCTGGGCAACAGGCTTGTGGCTACCTGGCCCATATCGCTGATGCGTAGCGATGAGGAGCATGATGATGCGTGAAATTCTGAGAAAAATCCCGCTTTTCTCGGAGCTAGATGAGGCTGAGCTGGATGCTGTTGCCGCACTCGTCAGCTCGCGCGATGTACCCAAGAAGAATGTCGTGCTCCACGAAGGTGAAATGGGTGAAGCTCTGTTCATTATTCTCAAGGGATCAGTCAAGATTTCCTACTATGCTGCAGACGGGCGCGAGGTTGTGCTCTCATTGCTTGAGGAGGGCTCGTTTTTTGGTGAAATGTCTCTGCTGGACAAACAACCGCGTTCGGCAACAGTCAGCACGATGGAAGATTCCAGGCTGGCGCAAATTCGCAGAAGTGACTTTGAGCGACTGATGCTGGCGCAGCCTGCGCTGACACTGAAGCTGTTGTCGGAAGTCGTGACAAGACTGCGACGCACCAGCCAGGTGCTTGAACGCATCAGTACGATGGATGTGCCCCACCGGCTGTATGATTATCTCCGTGACCACTGCGGGCGCTTCGGAGAGGAAGGAGAAGATGGTTTCTTTACCCTGAAATTACCCACCCATCAACTGCTTGCGGATCAGCTTTCCACCAGCCGGGAAACCATTTCCCGAGCCATCAGCACATTGAAAAAAGACAAGATTATTCTGCCCGTTGCAAATGGCAGTGAAGTCCGTATCGACAAGGATGCACTTGAAACCCTGCTGGAGGCTTTCGGCTAGCCCCAAATGCGGTTGACAGCCCCAGGCACACCGATATAGTTCCGCCTCCCTGACGCGGGGTGGAGCAGTGGTAGCTCGTCGGGCTCATAACCCGAAGGTCGTCGGTTCAAATCCGGCCCCCGCAACCAAACCCAAGGCCCTGAAAGATATTTGTCTTTCAGGGCCTTTTTTGTACCGACAACAACTATTAAGCATTCTTTCTGATACAATGTGGATAGAGGCCTTTGTCATGAAATATATCATGAAGTCAGCGTTCGCGGTTTTTATCAGCTTGGTTTTGCTGTCAGCAGTGTTTCCAACTGCCGTGCAACCGGCCGAAGCCGGGGAACTCAAATTCAAGAGCGCGCTTACGCATCCCGGCAAGAAGTCCGATGTGACCCGTGTATTTGCCGGCTCTGAAAAATGGAAGGATTCAGGTCAAGAAATCAAGAAGGGAGTCTCGTACCGGATCACCGCTGAAGGCAAATGGAGAACTTCGCCCACCTGCAAAAACACCGGGCCCAATGGCGGAGAGGTCGCCTCTCTGATTTGTCTGTCTATTGGCCCAAAGATTATTCCGTCACTGTCCTATGGCACCCTCATCGCCCGCATTGGCGAAACAGGTACGCCATTCGGCGTCGGTGGCGAATACGAATTCACAGCCCAGCGGGATGGTATTCTGTATTTCAGGATCAATGACAAGATTGGCCTCGATAATTCCGGTGCCATGCAGGTCAAAGTCAGCCGTATTGATGCACCGGCTATCGCCAGCGGACCACCGTCATATATTCCGCCTGCCGAGACCATACCAGTACCAGCCAGGGCGCTGCACGCGCAAGACATTCAGGTGGATTTACAGACTGCCAGGGATTTCATCCGAGGTGGCTATCCGGAGAAAGCTGAAAACACCTTGAACAGAATCCTTAAGTTAAACCGGAAAAATCCTGAAGTGCGCTTTCTGCTGGGCTCGGTTGCTGAGCAGAAAGGTGATTATTCCAAAGCCATGAACAGCTATATCTATGCAGCCAAACTGAACACCAAATATCTGGAGGCTTATTATGGATGGGCCAGAGTAGCACTGGCATCTGGCAAGGAGGAAAAGGCAATTAGGCCCTTTGGTGCAATCGTCCGTATTGAACCAGGGAATATAAAGGTTCACTATCAGTTGGGTCGTCTTTTTCTTAAATATTATAGCAAACACAACAAAGCACGAGTACATCTACAGAAGGTGCTAGAGCTTGATCCGAACCACCGCCCCGCACTAGAAGCGTTGATTGCTTATTACACAAAGCTTGGCCTGCAGTACAAAGTCAAGGAGTATGAGCAGCGTTTGGCTAAATTACGTCCGATACAAGCCAAAGCGCATCCAGTACAGGTTGAGACGCAACCAATACGGCAGACTGAGCGCCGCCTGCACAGGTCGGAAACAGCCTGGAGCCCGTCGCATCAGAAAACCATGTTACAAAGATGGGCAGTGGTCATCGGTATTTCCGATTACAGGGACTCGCGTATCCCTTCGCTGCGCTATGCAGCAACAGATGCCAAGGCATTTTACACATGGTTGGTATCTCCTGGTGGCGGCAAATACGCACCAGCCAGGGTGAACCTGTTACTGAACGAGAGGGCAACAGGGAAAAATATCAAGCAGGCTTTGTATGTATGGCTTGCCCAGGCAATCGAGGAAGATCTGGTCACGATTTATTATGCAGGTCACGGATCAGCAGAGTCTCCTGACCATCCCGACAACCTCTTCCTTCTCCCGCATGACGTGCAATACGGTAATATCGCCTCCACCGGCTTTCCGATGTGGGATATTGAGACGGCCCTTAAGCGGTTTATCAGGGCCAAAAAGGTCATCGTGATTTCCGATGCCTGCCATTCGGGCGGAATCGGACAGGCCTTCGACATCGCCAGGAGGGCCAACAAGGATGTCAAAAACAACCCCATTAACCGCGGCTTGCAGGATCTTTCCAAGGTGGGCGACGGCATTGCAGTGATCAGTGCTTCTGCCGAGAACCAGTTTTCTGTCGAAGGCCAACAGTATGGTGGTGGCCATGGCGTCTTTACCTACTACCTCATGCGTGGTCTGGAAAATGAGGCGGACTACAATAAAGACAACACTGTCACCTTGGGTGAGCTGATTCCCTATCTTTCCGAAAACGTCAGGAGAGCGACCAGAAGCAATCAAAGTCCGACAGTCGCCGGCAGATTCGACCCGGCATTGAGTATCGAGAAATAGACGGGCTGTTCTATGTCCTCCTCCATTGCCTCTATCAGGCTTTGAAATTCCCGCCCGGTGTTTTTGCTCAGTCAGAGCTTGTGCAGGCAATCATTATGCCTACAGTTCATGGCCAATAATTTTCTGGGAGGGGAATTCAACATGAAAAAACTGATCATCATTACCGCATCACTGATGTTGGCAGCTCCGGCTATTGCCGGCAGCCACGGCGGCCATGGAAACACCCATGCAGAAAAAGGTGGCGGCGCTGCTTGTGAGGGTTTTGGCCCGCAAACGCCACGTGACATCGACAACACAAAAGGTGAAAACAAGGCTGTGTTCAATATCGCACCTGCCGCATCCGACATGAACCTGTGTAACATCCATTTCCACGAAAATGCCGAGCACAAGGCAAAAGACTTCTCCATCTATGCCGGTGACGGTCATGCTGGCTACGGGAGCGGCTATCAGTGCAACATGAGCAAGCATCTGGGCAAGGCCGAACTGGCCTGGAATGGAGATGGCGTGTGCAAAAGCTCACATGGCGATCTGAAGCCGGGTGACACCATCGAGGTTCACTGGGTGCACACCACCTGTGATGTTCAGCCCGGCCCGACGCTCGGCTCCTGCCTGTCCAAGGCCTGTGCAAATCCCGAACTGCGCGTAGAGACCCAGGTGTTTACACTGGTGAGCGAGGGCGGTCTGGACTTCAACAAACTGAAAGCCGCCAGGGACCTGCCGAAGAACACCGGTACGCCTGTTGAATTCATCGGTTCGACCACCGGTCCGAAGTACTCCGAACAGGTTTGCTCTCCGTATCAGGTGACCTGGAATGTTCGCCCGAAGTGCGCCAAGCTTAACATCCATAGTGTTGGCGAATGGTGTAAAGGCAACGTTTTTAACGAAGACCATGCACATGGTGTGAGAAAGCTTGTTACTAACCCTGATCTGCTGTCCCAAATCAAGTAGCTGCCGGGCTGTTTAATATTCGATGAAAGACCCGTCCTCGAATGAGGGCGGGTTTTTTATGCTGCGTTTTCCAGGGCCAGAGGAAGAATTATTTCGGCTTGAAGGCCATGCGATTCGAGGTTGGACAAATTCAATACACCATCATTTTTTTCGACCAGCTCTTTAACAATCGCCAGTCCCAGGCCGTGGCCACCCGCCTGCCGTTCTCTTGACTTGTCTACACGGTAAAAGCGCTCGGTTACCTGAGGCAAATGCCGTTCGGGGATGCCGGGGCCTTCATCGCAAACCCGGATCAGGCAGCGATCACCTTCAACCGACATATCCAGCATTATCCGGCTCTGATCCGGCGCATAACAGATGGCATTGTCAAGTACGTTGGTCAGTGCCCTAGTCAGGCTATCGCTATTGATCGCGACTTGCATACCCTCAGCTGGCAGTGTCAGCCCGATTTGCATGGATCTGGCATCCAGCTGCGGCTTCAGCGAATCATGCACTTGCCGGATTACATCGGTGGCATTGCATGTTTGCTCCTCATTATCCCGGGTATATTGGATCTGATCGAGCGTCAGTAGCGAATCAAGCAAGCGGTCCAGGTATTTCGCCTCATCGGCAATCACACGCGTGGCCTCGCGGCGCAACTCGGAGTCTTCGCCAAAGGATTCGATGCTTCGGGCATAGCCAAGCAACGATGTCAGCGGTGTTTTTAGGTCATGCATCAGATTGGCCAGGAAGGTCTTGCGCTGTTTCTCCAGTTTTGCCTGCCGCGTCATATCCACGCACAACAGCAGCGCCTGCTCCTTGCCCAACGGCGCTAGGCGCACGGCCAGCACGCGTTCGCCGATATGTATATCCGGCAGCGAGGAAGCCTCCGGTAATCTGCGCAACGCATCGGAAAATGCCCGGTGCCACTCAGGCTCGCGGAACAGCACCAGCATGGACTGGGGCAGTTCCAGCAAGCGATCTGGCTGGAAGATTTCATTGGCCTGTGCGTTCATGGCCAGCACACGGCCCAACCGGTCAACGCGCATCACGACTTCATTAACCGCCGAGAAAAGCACATCCAGCCGCCTGCCCCGCCGTTCGAGTATATTTTCCAGATTGCCGTGCTGCTGCTGCAATTGCTGTAGTTTCAGCCTGCATTCGGCGGTTTCCCGGTGCTGCTTGCGGATATGGATCAGGCAGGCAGCAATTGCGGCAACAAGAAGAACAGTCCAGATATTCATTTCGATTGGGAGTCAGCCTGAAAGCGATATCCCATCCCGCGGACGGTTTCAATGCACTCGCCCTTGCCGTGTTCGGCCAGTGCCTTGCGGAGCCGCTTGACTGCGACATCAACGGTGCGTTCCTCCACGAATACATCCCTGCCCCAGACATGATCAAGCAGGTATTCGCGACTGCGGACCTTGCCCGGCTTTTTCATCAGCATATGCAACAGCCTGAACTCAATAGGTCGTAATGAAAGTGGCTTTCCACTGATTCGCACTTCCGGGGCCTCGGGATCAACTTCGACATCAGCGTGTTTCAGCACCCCGGCCGGCGTCCGGCTGCGACGCAACAGTGCCTGTACCCGTGCCACCAGCTCTTCCGGCTCAAACGGCTTGGTCAGATAATCATCCGCTCCCTCATTCAGTCCCTGAACCTTGTCCGCCGTCATACCCAGGGCCGTCACCATCAGCACAGGCGTCTTCTCCTCTTTCTGCCGGCCTTTCAGCCAGCGCAGCACCTGCATGCCATCCCTGCCCGGCAACATGCGATCCAGAATGACCAGACGCCACGTTCGATCTTGCAGCAGTTGCATAGCCTCATTGCCATTGCCACAGATTTCTGAAAACAGCCCGATTGAGCGCAAATGCAGTTCAATCAGCCGCGCAATGGCGGCATCATCCTCGACAATCAGAACTTCAGCTTGCTGATCCGGCATCTCAGCACCCATCCTGAGATAGGCAACCCCTGAAGACAAGCTGGTCGCGACATCCAGGTTATTTTCTCCCCAGTGCAAACTCGTGCATGGCCGCATATTCAACTTCCAGCTTCAACGCCATCCGTGAAAGCAGGCGGAACATAAACCGAAGCATCTGATTGCCGAGTGATGGATGTTCGAGGGTCAGCACGTTGAAATAGGCCCGATCAATCATCAGTACGACAAGATTGGATTCGGCCTGGATGGTTGCGGAATGAGAGCGGTCCTCATCCAGAAATGAAAACAGTCCGAACACATCGGCTGGCCCGAGGGTTTCAAAGTTGTGGCCTGCCCGGTCGGATACAGACACCTTGCCATCAAGAATCAGGTACATCTCGTTGTTGGATGGCTCGCCGACGGTATAAATCCGCGTGCTTTCAGTAATATGGCGTTCAATAAAGCAGGAAAACAGCAGCATGGCTTCCCTTTCGCCAAGCTCCTGGGCAATGGGCATCGTGCGGAAGCGCATAAAATTTGCGTTGGCCACTATTGAGGCTTCGTCACCAACTTCCGGCCGGTCATAATTTAATATCATCATATTTCTACCCCTTTCTCTTTGTTGAGAGAAAGCCTGCGAGGCAAATGTGACCATTTGATGACACCGTAGCTGTGTCACACTGCTGTCATATTTCCCCTCTAACGTTCGGCGCAATCTTCATATGAAGACACGTTTTTAATAAAAGAGAGGAGAAATGCAATGAACATCAAGCAAACACTCGGCATACTGGTACTGGCCTTGGCCCTGCCTTTATCTGCCAGCGCATCCGGCATTGTTGCAGGCGATGACAGCCTGATAAAACTGCTGCAGGACAAGGGCGTCATCAGTAAGGATGAAGCCAAGGATCTGAAAAAACACGACAAGAAGAAGTTCCTGAAGATCGGTGGCCGGCTGCAGGTGCAGTACAAGCATGTCGATAATGGCACCGCAACCAAAAACAACACCGATGAGTTTCTCGTCCGCCGCGCCCGCTTTACCGTAAAAGGCCAGGTCACGCCCTGGGGTTATTTCAAGGTGCAGCCGGAGTTCGGCAAGGGCAAGGTTACACTGAAGGATGCCTATGTCGGCATTACACCGGAATCTCTGCCGGGCTTTGAGCTGGATGTCGGCAACCAGTATGCGCAGTTCTCGCGTGAAGCGCTGAACTCATCAAAATACCTGCACTTCGTTGAACGTACGACGACCTCGCAGTTCGCTCCGTTTCGTCAGATGGGTGTGAACGCCTTCCAGAAGCTGTGGGATAACAAGGTCGTGATCGGTGCCGGTATCTTCAACGGCTCGCTGAATCCGGGCAAGGTTGGTGCAGGTGCGCTTTCGAAAAACCAGATCTACCACATCGACCTGTCGGGCTTCGGCGGCAGTTCCGGTCAGACCACCAGCCCGATGTATGCCGTGCGTGTCGACTACTCGCCTTTCGGCAAGTTCAAGAAAACGCAGGGTGACTTTGATGGCGACTTGCAGATGGAAATCGGCGCCAATTATTACTCGCAAAAACTGGGAAGCATTTTTGCAGCCGCCAACAACGGATTTACGGACAATAGCGCCTGGGGTATTGATCTGGGCTTCCGCGGTTATGGCGCTTCGGTTGAAGCAGAATATATTCGCCGCACGCTTGGCTTCGATGCCACCAATGGCGTCGTTGGTCCGCGCGATGTGGACCAGAATGCCTGGAACGTTCAGGGTGGCTACATGATGATACCGGGAACACTTGAGCTTGCCGTTCGTTATGAACAGATCGATTTCGATGACCAGAATGTATATCTGGGCACCAAGGGCGAAGACAAAGTACGTGAAATTACTGTGGGTGCAAGCTACTACATCAAGAAACATCACATGAAAATTCAGGCCAATTACGTGAACAAAAACTTCACGATGCCGGTTGGTGCGGCTGACCCTGCTGATGACCAGATTCTGGTTCAGGCATCCTACTACTTCTAGGCATTCAGGCCGGGCAGTAAACTGCCCGGCCTTCCCTGCCTGAAATTATTTTTTGGAGGAAACACAAATGAAAAAAACATTATTCGCCATTATGGCCACAGTCATATTACTTCCAGCCATGCAGGCCGAAGCCCGCGATCAGATTCGTATTGTCGGGTCAAGCACCGTCTACCCCTTCGCCAGTTATGTGGCCGAGGAGTTCGGCGCCACCACACGCTTTAAGACCCCTGTCATTGAGTCCACCGGTTCCGGTGGTGGCATGAAGCTGTTCTGCGCCGGTGATGATCTGGGCACACCGGACATTACCAATGCTTCCCGGCGTATGAAGGAAAAGGAGTTCGAGCTGTGTGCCAAAAACGGTGTGCATGGCATCACCGAGGCCGTGATCGGCTATGACGGCATCGTCCTGGCGCAGAACAAGGCCAACGGTCCCCTGAAACTGTCCCGCAAGGATATCCTGCTGGCTGTTGCCGCGGAGGTGCCCAACAGGAACGGCAGCGCACTGATCCCGAATCCATATCAATTCTGGGACCAGATCAATCCCAGCCTTCCACATCGCCCGATTCTGATTTATGGCCCGCCAAGCTCATCGGGCACGCGGGACGCCTTCGAGGATCTGGCCATGAAGCATCTGACCAAGAAGATGGCCGCCTACAAGGCCGTCACGAAAAAGTACCACAAGATTCGTCAGGATGGTGTCTATGAGCCCAGTGGCGAAAATGACAACCTGATTGTTCAGAAACTCGTCAAAAACAAGAATGCCATCGGCATCTTCGGCTACAGTTTTCTGGAAGAAAATGCAGACACGCTGATCGGTGCCGAGATCGACGGGGTACAGCCCGAGCCGGAAACCGTATCCAACGGCAGCTATCCGTATTCGCGCTCACTGTATTTCTATATCAAGAAATCCCATGTCGGCCAGGTGAAAGGCATGAAGGAATACCTGCGACTGTTCATGAGCGAGGATATGATCGGCGAAGACGGTGCATTGACGGACATCGGTCTGATCGCCCTGCCAGCGGCCGCTCGTGCCTCTTCCCGGGCCAGGGTGGAGGCACTGGTCGACCTGAAGCCCGACGATCTCAAAAAGAAATAAGGCAACGATTCAGGCGGCAAGCCGGTCGGAGTAATCCGGCCGGCTTTTTACCTTGCCTATCCCGGCACAGGACTGGCAGCATTTGCGTTTACAGGGGGAGAGCCTTTGAGCATCGGACAGCTTGTTTTTGCCTTTCTGGCGGGAATGATTCCTTTAAGCTATATGCTCTACCGTCTTGGGGCGGGGAAAGCCCGTGCCAGCAGAGAACAGGGTGCGGCATTGCACTCGCAACCCGGCCACTACGGCTGGTATGCCGTCATCGGCATGGCGGTACCGGCCATGGCGGTATCTGTCCTGGCCAGCCTCCTGCACCTGACCGGCCTGTATACCGTACCTGCCGCTATGTTGCTGGTCGCTGTTCTTATCGTCGGGGCCGGTGGCGCATGGCTGGCCCTGCGCGCAATCCAACCTGATCTGCGGGCCCGCCATGCGGTTGAACAGATTATACACTGGCTGCTGATTGCCGCCTCGATCACCTCCATCCTGGTCACGCTCGGCATCGTGTTGTCCGTACTGTTTGAAGCATTGCATTTCTTCAGGATGGTCGGCTTCTGGAACTTTATCACCGGCACACAGTGGCAGCCGGACACGGCTTTTCTTGCCGGTGCCGGGCGCGGCGCGGAGGGCGTTGCCGAAGCAAAATTCGGCTCACTGCCAATTTTTGCCGGCACTTTCATGATTACCGCAATCGCCATGCTTGTGGCGCTGCCGGTGGGCCTGTTTTCGGCGATTTACATGTCCGAATATGCCAGTCGCGGCCTGCGTAACTGGCTCAAGCCGGCGCTGGAAGTCCTGGCCGGCATCCCGACGGTGGTTTACGGTTTCTTTGCCGCCATCACCGTCAGTCCGCTGGTGGTGGACCTGGCCGCCGCCATCGGTCTGGAAGCAGAATATACCAATGCACTGACGCCGGGTCTGGTCATGGGCATCATGATTATCCCTTTTATTTCCTCGCTTTCCGATGACGTGCTCAATGCTGTTCCGCAAGCCATGCGGGACGGCTCGCTGGCGCTGGGAACCACGCATGCTGAAACCATCCGCCAGGTTGTTCTCCCTGCCGCCCTGCCGGGTATTGTTTCCGCATCCCTGCTCGCCGTATCGCGCGCGGTCGGTGAAACAATGATTGTGGTCATGGCGGCCGGACTCAGACCGAACCTGACCTGGAATCCCCTGGAAGGCATGACCACCGTCACCGTCCGCATCGTTGACGCGCTCACCGGCGACCAGGCATTCGACAGCCCGCTGACGCTCTCTGCCTTCGGCCTCGGGCTGGTTCTGCTGATCCTGACGCTTGCTCTGAACCTGATCTCGATTTCAGTCATCCGCCGTTTCCGTGAGAAATATGAATAACCCCGCCGTTCAGCAACCACGCCTGAACAAGGACATCAGGCGGCGTTACCGGAAGGAACGGCGCTTCAAGGGCATGTGTATCGCCTCCATCGCCTTTGCGCTGATCTTTCTGCTGCTGTTTTTTGCCGATCTGATTAACAAGGGATATTCCGCGTTTGTGCAGGCCGAAATACTGGCCGAGATCAACTATTCGGAAACCGTCAGAAACGGCAAGTACCGGACGGCCGTTGACCGCAAGCTGCGCAGGATCATCAGCCGGGGCTGGCTCAGAACCCTGCCTTTGTATCTGGAAGATCATCCGGAAAAGGTGGGCACAAGGGAAACAAAATGGGTGATTGCCACCGCCGAGGTGGATCAGTATCTCAAGGGACATGCAAACAGGCTGAAGCCAAAATATCGCCGGCTGATTGACCAGATGAAGAATGAAGGGAAAGTGCGTCTGGCATTCAACACCTACCTGTTTACACGAGGCGATTCGAAGATGCCGGAGCTGGCCGGTATCAAATCAGCGGTGATCGGCACTGTTTATGTGATGTTTCTGACCATGCTTTTTTCACTGCCCATCGGCATCATGACGGCAATTTATCTCGAGGAGTTTGCGCCGGACAACCGTTTCATTCGCCTGATCGAGGTCAACATCAACAATCTGGCCGCTATTCCTTCGATCCTCTTCGGCCTGCTTGGTCTGGCCATATTTATCAATGTCTTCGGCGTGCCGCGATCTTCCGCGCTGGCCGGAGGCTTGACATTATCCCT
The DNA here is from genome assembly GCA_046756985.1 of Mariprofundaceae bacterium. Classification (GTDB taxonomy): domain Bacteria; phylum Pseudomonadota; class Zetaproteobacteria; order Mariprofundales; family Mariprofundaceae; genus JBHHXG01. The sequence goes on from JBHHXG010000038.1 coordinate 11,324, forward strand.
GATGACCCTGCCGGTCATTATCATCAGCAGCCGCGTAGCGCTTGAGTCCGTACCGGATTCAATTCGGGAAGCGGCCTTTGGCGTGGGGGCATCTCCGTGGCAGGTTGTCTGGCATCATGTGTTGCCGCTGGCCATGCCGGGCATCCTGACCGGCAGCATTATCGGTCTGGCACGGGCGATGGGCGAAACCGCGCCGCTGATTATTATCGGCATGATTGCCTATATTCCGGATGCCCCGAGTTCGATTCTCCAGGCCGCCACGGTATTGCCGGCCCAGATTTACACATGGGCGGGCGAGCCCATGCGCGCCTTTGCCGAGCGTACGGCAGCGGGTATCCTCGTCCTTCTGGTGGTGATGCTCAGCCTCAATGGTGTGGCAATCTGGCTCAGAAAACGGTTTGAACGGAGATGGTAGAAAGCATGCAGGATACATCCTCGAACAAGGCCCAGAATAAAATCACGGTCAGAAATGTCAGGCTCTGGTATGGCGAGGCCCAGGCATTAAAGGGTATTTCGCTGAATATTGAGGAAAGGAAGGTCACGGCTTTCATCGGCCCGTCCGGCTGCGGCAAGTCCACATTGCTGCGCTGCATGAACCGCATGAATGACCGTATTCCGGGCTGCCGGATCGAAGGGAGCATTCACATGGACGGAAGCGATATATACGCACCGGAAGTGGATGTGGTCCAGCTGCGGGCGCATGTCGGCATGGTATTTCAGCGCCCCAACCCCTTCCCGAAAAGCATCTACGACAATATCGCCTATGCGCCCCACATTCACGGCCTGGCCGGTAAGGGCAGTGACATGGATGAACTGGTGGAAACCGCACTCCGTAAAGCCAGCCTGTGGGATGAGGTTAAGGACAAGCTTCATCAGCCGGGCACGGCCCTCTCGGGAGGGCAGCAGCAACGGCTGTGTATCGCCCGCACCATCGCGGTCAAACCGGATGTCATCCTGATGGATGAGCCATGCTCGGCGCTGGACCCGATCGCCACGGCCAAGATCGAGGAACTGATTGATGAACTCAAGCAGGAGTTCACGATCGTGATTGTCACCCACAATATGCAGCAGGCGGCACGGGTGTCCGACTACACGGCGTTTTTCTACCTCGGCGAGATGATCGAGTTCGGTGAAACCAAGACCCTGTTCACCCAGCCATCACAGTCGCGGACTGAAGATTATATCACCGGCCGCTTCGGATAAGGAGTAAAGCATGCCTCAACATACGATGAAACGTTTTGATGAAGAGCTGAACGAACTCAAGGAGCATGTGCTGTCCATGGGCGGGCTGGTCGAGCGTGCCATTGGCAATGCCGTCAAGGCCATGCTCGAACAGGACGAGGAGCTTGCCCAGAAGACCATCAAGCGCGATGCGGCCATCAACGCGCTGGAAGTGCAGTGTGATGAATTAACCCGCGAGATTCTCGTGCGCCGGCAACCGGCGGCTGGTGATCTGCGCTTTATTCTGGGTATCATCAAGATTGTCACCGACCTGGAGCGCATGGGTGATCTGGCCGCCGGCATTGCCGAGGGCATGCTCAAGGCGCAAAAAAACCCGCCGGAAAACTTTTCCAATCTGGATATCATGGGCGAGAAGGTGCAGCGGCAGGTCAAACGCACACTGGATGCCCTCTCGCGCGGCAACACGGACCTTGCCCTGACGGTGATCGGCAAGGATGAGGGTATCGACACTCTTTATAAGCGTATGTACCGGGAGATGCTCACCTACATGATGGAAGACCCGCGCCATATCACCAGCGCGATCATTCTTTCGAACACGGCCAAGAACCTGGAGCGTATCGCCGACCATGCCACCAATATTGCCGAAATGCTTATTTACATCGAACGCGGGCATGACATCCGCCATGTTGATCACGAGGCAGCCGAAAGGCTGCTCGACGGCGAGGACGACTAAAGACAGAGGGCGGGATTGACCCGCCTCGCTTTCATTGTTGTGATTGGCACATGGAAAATCCACCGCTCTCCGTCACCGAATTGACTGCAGGCATCAAGCGCCTGCTGGAGCAGAACTATGCAAGCATTGAAGTCATCGGCGAGGTCTCGCGGCTGACAAGGCATGCTTCCGGGCATCTTTATTTCACCATCAAGGACAGCCACGCCACCATTTCCGCTGTCATCTGGCGCTCGGCTGCGACGCGCCTGAAGACACTTCCGGAAGAAGGTCAGGAATTTGTTTTTTCCGGCCACATCAGTGTCTATGAACCACGTGGCAACTATCAACTGATCGTCAGCAAGGTCGAAGTGGCAGGAGCCGGGCAGCTGGCAGCAGAGTTTGAGCGCAGAAAGAGCCTGTTTGCCAAAAGCGGCTGGTTCGATGCGGCACGTAAAAAGCAGCCGCCGGAGTTTCCCAGGCATATCGGCATCGTCACTTCCCCCACCGCTGCTGCTTTTGAAGATGCCAAAAGGGTGCTGACGTCCCGGCCCGGCTGGCTTGAGTTGACCCTGTCCCCCTGTCTTGTTCAGGGGGTCGATGCGCCCGCCTCAATTGCCAATGCTCTGATGCGGCTGGAAAAACGAAGTCCGGACCTGATTCTCCTGGTGCGCGGCGGCGGCAGTATGGAAGACCTGTGGTGCTTTAACGATGAGGCGGTCGTCAGAGCTATTGTGGATTGTTCCATCCCCATCATTTCCGGCATCGGTCATGAGATTGATGTCACGCTGGCTGATTTCGCGGCCGATGTACGTGCCGCAACCCCATCCAATGCCGCTGAGCTTGCCTGCCCATCCCGCGAAGCACTTCGCCAACGCCTGCCCCGTCTGACGTCGCTGCAAAGTCTAATCGGGCACCGGCTGCAGCATGCACAGAAGCAATATGCCGCCAGATACCAGCAACTGACCTATATCTGGCGTCAGGAACAGGACCGACGCCACCTTCATAGCGAAAGGGCAGCGGTACAATTGCATGATGCGCTGCAATCGCGGCTGAAACAGTCACAGCGCCATTTGCAATCGCTTGCGCAGCGCTTGGCCCGCCTGGAACCGCATACGCGGCTGCGCACCCGGCAGCGGCTACTGGATGAGGCAACCCAGCGCCTGCAATCCGGATTGTCTGTGCGCCTTGCCGAGGCAAGAACCCCCATCATTCGCCTGCAACAGCGGCTACATGACTGGCCGGAATCCGGACTGGGCCGGAAACACCACTGGTGGCAAACTCGCCTGTACAGCCTTACTGCGCTTGATCCAACCCATGTGCTCAAACGTGGCTACACGTTAAGCACATCAACAGATGGCCGGCTACTGACTTCGGCGACAGATGTTCGGACTGGCAGCGGTATGCAGGTCCGTTTCCATGATGGCAAAGTAGATACAAAAGTGGTTTCCACGCAATTAAATGAGAAGAAGCTGGCATGATGATTGCCCGGTATCCACGATGGTTGCTGGCAGGGCTGCTGCTTTTCTTCTCCGGCCCGGACCCGGCGCACGCGCAAGTCTGGCAGGTCACACAGGGCGACGTGCTGACCATCGAAAAGACCGTACCGGATGGCAAACTGGCTGTGCAGGCATGGGGAATATCCTGGCCGTTCAAGCCCCTGGGGAATGGCCGTGTGAAAGCCTGGATCGGTGTTGATATGAAAGCCCGGGCAGGCACCCATGCCCTGCTCTGGAAGATACAGCAACCAAATGGCCATACCGTACAACAGAAGGACACGATCCAGGTGCATAAGGGTGAATTCCGCATTTCTCGTATCACGGTTGAGAAAAAAATGGCCGAATTTGATATTCCGACACTGGCGCGTATTCGCGCCGACCAGAAGGTGCTGAAGCAGGCCTACAGGCAACATGTGGATGCACGCCCGGAAATACGCATGTTGACCATGCCTGCTGCCGGTATCATGTCTACGCCTTTTGGCGCACAGCGTTATGTCAATGGTGAACCGCGTTCTCCACATTCCGGCATTGATATTGCGGCAGCCGAAGGCACGCCCATTATGAATCCATTGGCCGGCAAGGTGTTGCTGGTTGAAGATATGTACCTGAACGGCCATACCGTCGTCATCGGGCATGGCCATGGGCTGGTTTCTGTGTTCTCACATCTTAAATCCGTTGACGTGCGGCCGAACGCATGGATTGAAACAGGTGAAACAATTGGCCAGGTTGGCCGGAGCGGCCGAGCCACCGGCCCGCATTTGCACTGGGGCATCCGCTTCTATCGCGCCCGTATCAACCCGCTGTCGATTACAGCAGCAACTGTCTCAACACTGACAAACTGATGCTCATGTGGCTGTGGAATAGTGCCGCTTCTACGCCTTTTGCTGGCGGCAGAAATATGCTATACACCCGGTTTGC
>JBHHXG010000039.1:0-15092 GCA_046756985.1 Mariprofundaceae bacterium
TGCGTGGCCTTGTCCAGTTACTGGTTCTTGCCTCCGTTCTACATCTGATCTTTGATATCAAACATACCGCTGCGCAAAGCGCCATCATTGTTCTGCTGTGCATCATCGCTGCCCGTGTCAGCGCAGGGCACCATGCAGATACCCGCAAGGCATGGTTTGCCACCGCCACAGGGCTGACAGCATCCTGTCTTGTGACCTTGCCATGGCTCGTCTATAGCGGCGCGATCAGTGGTGAAACCCGGGCCCTGATTCCATTGGGCAGTATGGTCGCTGCCAATGGCATGAATGCCGTTTCTCTGATGTTCAACCGTATGGCCGATGAATCCGGGCTAGCCACAGGCGTGCAGGCCAGCCTGATCCCGTCCGTGGATACTCTGCGCGTGGTAGGACTGGTGCATATGCCCGGTATCTTTGTCGGTATGCTGCTGGCAGGCAGCCCACCACTGGAAGCAGCCAGTGCACAACTTGTCGTACTCTACATGATAGTGGCATCCTGCTTCACAGCATGTATCGTAAGCTCATATATGCTGACACGCCTTCAGGACAGAAAAATATGCGGCTGAAGCGCCTCGAACTGGCAGGATTCAAGTCCTTTGTTGACCCGACTAAAATCGATCTGGGTGATGGCATCACAGCCATCGTCGGTCCGAATGGCTGCGGCAAATCCAATATTGTTGACGCCATCCGCTGGGTGCTGGGCGAACATTCGGCCAAGCATCTGCGTGGCGGGGTCATGGACGATCTTATCTTCCAGGGCTCGGATACACGTCCACCGGTCGCCGTTTGTGATGTTGAACTGACCTTTGCTGTTCAGCAGGGGCAACTGCCAAGCCCGTATCACGAACTGGAAGAAATCCGCATTCGCCGCAGGCTGACCAGAGAAGGCGGCAGTGATGCCTTCATCAACGGTAAGATGGTGCGCATCAAGGACATTGTTGACCTGTTTCTCGACACCGGCATATCAACCCGTGCCTATGCCATCGTAGAACAGGATGCCATTTCCCGCATGATCACTGCCAAGCCGGAGGACCGCCGCTTGCTATTCGAAGAAGCGGCAGGCGTGATGAAATATCGTTCCCGCCGCCGTGAAGCCGAGCGAAAAATGAAAGATACACGCCAGAACCTTGAACGCGTCACCGACCTGCTTGAAGAGGTGCGCACCCAATGCCGCAGCCTTAAGCAGCAGGCATCGCGTGCGGAGCGCTTCAAGAAGATGCAGGATGAGTTTGAACACTTGCAGGCCATCAGCATGGGCCTGCGCTATCGTCAGAGCCAAGAGCAATATCAGCAGGTTGCTGCTGAACTCGACCAGGCCAAAATAGCTGAGACTGCTGCCGCACAAGCACTGACGGCTGCTGAAAAGGATGTTGCCCAGGCTCGTCAGGCACTGGTTGCACATGAAGGCAATGCACAGGCAGTTCAGGACAAATTGCGTGCGGCCGAACAGGAACGGGCTGATCTGCAACGCCAGGCTGAACGGCTTGCCGGTGAACGGCGCCTTCTGTCCGAGCGCAAGGATTCACTGACCCAGCGCATCGAAGAAGCAAAAGTGCAGCTCGATCGGCTGGCCCTGGAAAGTGCAGAAACGGAAAAGAAGATGGCGTCACAGGATGACAGTGAGCTAAAAGCCAGTTGCCGCGAAGCCGAACAAACCGTTGAAGCAGCAGAGCAGGAGCACCGCGCCGGGCGGGAAACAAGAGACAGGCTGTTCAGCGAGCATGAGCGCCTGAAACAGGCCGAAGCGCATGCGGCAGAGCGACAGCAGCAAGCCAGGGACGCTCTGACTAGGCTGTCCGGGCGCATCAGGCAGCTGAGCACACAAATCACCGATTTGCAGCAACAGGCCCATGAACGCGAAGAAATGCTGAAAGCAGCAACTGATGCCATGGGGCAGGCTGAATCTTGGCGTGAGCAGATGCAGAAGGACATTACTGAAGCCCAGCAAAAGCTGGATCAATGTCGGCAAGCGCTGGAGACCGCAAAGCAGCAGCTGTCCGATCATGAGGCCAAGGCCAGTGCGCTCAAGGGCATTATTCAGGAAATAGAGGGGCGGCTTCAGCATCAGGATGTACCCAATTTGCTGCGTGAGCATCTGCGGGCTAAAGGTGCAATCTGGGTGGACGAATCCCTTGTCGTGCCGGCGGGGCTGGAGCTAGCCGTAGCCGCAGCATTGCGCGGACGTTCGGCAGACGTTCGTATCCCGGTGAACCCTGATCTGTCCGTTTGGCGGGATTCGTTAAATGAAGCCAGTGAAGCGCCCATTGCGCTGTTCGCTGGCAACAACAATGATTCAACAGCCAACAGCCTCGCAGCGGCCCTGAAGATGCCGCAGGATCATCCTCTGTTTGCTCTTTTTGCACCTGTCGTTCTTGTTGATGATATCTGCGAAACTGGTGATATTCAGGCTGGGCATTGCTGCGTCAGCCATGATGGCTGGCGTCGGGAAGCAGACGGCTGGCTGATACCGCCGTCACAGGGACAAACCGCTCGCAGGCTCTCCCTGCAGCGACAGCTGCGTGAGAAACAATCCAAACTTGCCGGTGCAGAGAAAGAACTGGGCAAGGCCCGGCGGCAGTTTGCGCAGGCCGAGGAAGCACTGGAGAAACAGCAGCAATTATGGCAACAGACGCATCTTGATAACACCGATGCTGAAGCCGACCTGCGTTCACAGAAGGCGCATCTGGAACGCCTGCAAATCGAATCAGGTGCCAGCGATGAAAGGCTTTCGCAACTGACCATTGATCTGCAGGCGGCCCAGAATGAACAGCAGCAATGGCAGGAAGAGCTTGAGCGTGGCAGCCAACCGAACACGGCCGAACAGCAACAGGCCAAGCATCGCCTGGATGAACAAGCCGGGAAGCTGCACCAGCATGAAGTCTCGTTGAACCAGGCGCGCCAGCAACTGGCGCATGCCACACAGGCAATGGCGCTATTTTCTCAGACCAGAGAAACCATGGCCCGCGAACTTGAGCGGCTGCAACAGGAGCAACAGCGCTTGCAGGCTCAGATCGCCCAGGATCGTGATCGCCTGCAAGAAACCGAAGCAGCCATGGCACAGGCTATCCGGCAAGACTCGCAGGATGTTGAGCTCTCACAGGCTGCCCGGTCCGTGGATACTGCACATCAGGAATTAAATGCCTTGCGTCAACATGGACACTCTCTTCAGCAGGCGGCACATGAAGCTGAAAGACAGGAACGCCAAAGCCGGCAGACCCACCAACAAGCCTCTGAACAGCGCCAGAGCATCGAAGTCAGGCAGGCACAGGAGCAGACACGTCTGCAGGATCTGGCTGATGAGATTCAGCAACGCTGCCAGACGCGTGCCGATGCGTTGCTCAAAAAAATGGAGCAGATGGAAGGACTGGAGGATACTGAGGCTATGCTCACCAAGGTCCGGACACTGGAAGAACGCCTGGGCCGCTTTGGACCGGTGAATCTGCTGGCCATCGAAGAATACGATCAGGCCGCTGAGCGCGAACAGTTTCTGGCCACTCAGGCGTCTGATCTTGAGGCAAGCCTGGAGACATTGGGCGACACCATTGCGCGTATTGACCGAACGACCAAGCAGCGCTTCCACGAGGTGTTTGAGCAGACCAATGTCATTTTCCAGAAAACCTTCCCTCACCTGTTTGGGGGTGGCCGCGCCGAGCTACGGCTGGATTCAGATGACGTGCTGACCGCCGGCGTGGAAGTGATTGCCCAGCCGCCAGGCAAGCGCCTGCAGGATATCAGCCTGCTTTCCGGTGGTGAGAAAGCTTTGACGGCTGTAGCGCTGGTCTTCTCGATCTTCCGTATCAAGCCGGCTCCGTTCTGTATTCTCGACGAGGTTGACGCCCCACTGGATGACTCCAACGTCGGCCGCTTCGGTGACCTGGTCAAGGAACTGAGCGATCAGGTGCAATTCATGGCCATTACACATAACAAAATCACAATGCAGCAGGCTGACCGGCTGGTCGGCGTATCCATGCCCGAGGCCGGTGTGTCGCGTATCGTTGCCGTGGATCTGGATGCCGCCGAAGAAGCAGTGGCTGCTTGACCCACAAGCAAGCTAACCTATGATGCCAGCCCCACGCGCGGTTAGCTCAGCTGGATAGAGCGTCGGCCTCCGAAGCCGAAGGTCACAGGTTCGAATCCTGTACCGCGCGCCATTCTGGATACGATACCCCAAATCGGAATGTACTTGACATCAGGTCGCCATTAAGAGATGCAATACCTGAGAGGTAAGTTGCATCCTGTAATATTTGCCTCCCCCGGTAGATACGAATTTCTTTTCAATGGGCCGGTTTATTCAAGATATAAGATAGTTAAATCTTCTTGTGATACGCTTTCGGAATGGTGAAAAAAGACAATACCCCGTGGACAATCATAAAGGATGCGCTTGCATCCAGATGGTCCCGATTGCGGGCGCATCCGAATCCCGAACGATCTCAAGCTGTAACCAGATTTCCAATCGTTGCCATACCTTGCCTGTATTTTTATTTCATTGGACTTACGGGGGTGGCGACAGCCCTTTTGACATATCTGATTATTGTAATCGGGATATTTGTATGGATTTTCTTTTCTCCGCATGAGAACACTTTGCGCAGGCTGATTGGTATGGTTGGGGATATATGGGTGCCGACATTGTGCCTTCTGTTTCTAGATGGCGAAATCGGAGCGCCATTCCTTGCCTTGTATCTATGGGTTATTACCGGTTATGGATTCCGCTATGGGGTCAATTATCTTATTGGATCAACAATTCTCTCTTTCATAGGTTTTACCGTAGTGATGTTTGCCGATGAATATTGGTCTCAACATATACCTTTTGTAGCCGGATACGTGGCTCTCATTATTGTAGTGCCGATGTTTATGGCCCGGTTAATAAGCAAGCTTAACGGCGCTATTGCACAGGCCAAGGCTGCAAACAGCGCCAAGTCAAAGTTCATCGCCAACGTTAGCCATGAGTTGCGCACGCCGCTCAATGGCATTATCGGCATGAGTGATCTGCTGGTCAGCACACGTCTGGATCAGGAACAAAAGCGCTTTGCCTCCGTGGTCAGGCAATCCGCGCAGCATCTGCTTGAGCTCATCGAACAGGTGCTCGACATGTCGCGTGTCGAAGCCGGCAAGGTGGAGGTAGCGCGTGAGCCATTCGACCTGCACCAGCTGGTACATGGCGTGATTTCCCTGTTCGAGGGTCAGGCAAAAGAACAGGGAATCAGGATTGATTTCCACATTGATCCGGATGTGCCGTTTGATCTGGTGGGAGACCCCAAACATCTGAAACAGGTTTTGTTGAATCTTGTAGGAAATGCCGTGAAATTTACCAGGGAAGGGTTTGTGGATGTGCGTGTGTCAGGTTCCAGAACCTCAGAGATACAGGCCGCAATCCGGTTTGAGATTATCGATACGGGAATCGGCATTGCGGAAGATGCACAGGGCAAAATCTTTGAGCAGTTCACCCAGGCAGACGGAAGTGTGACGCGTCAATTTGGCGGCAGTGGTCTTGGAACAACCATTTCTAAGACCCTCGTTGAGTTAATGGGTGGATCTATCGGCCTGCACAGTAAGAAAGGCGAGGGAACAGTTTTTTGGGTGGAGCTTCCCCTTGAAATTCAACCGGAAAAAGGCAGGCCGAAAAAACTATCGCAGATGCGAGCGCTTATGGTCGCTACAGACGCAATGAAACAACAACTTGTGGAGGTGCTGGAGCGTTGGGAAGTGTCCTTTGATGTGATTCCGGACGAAGGGCATCTGCTGTCGCATCTGGTGGACGCATGGGCGACCGGACAGGCATACGATGTCGTCATTCTGGATCAGGCACATCTGACGCTCAGACCTGAACGTATTGCCGAGGCCATCCGAAGCAGGGAGGCGCTGTCTGATCTGAAAACTATCCTGATAGACTTGGAAAATAATAGCGGCCTTGATCAGGTCATGATTGATGCCGGCTTCTCAACCGTGCTCCACATGCCGCTGCAGGAATCCCTGCTGTTTAATGCCCTGCATGCCGCCAGTGTCGTGCATGCCGGCGATGTCATTTCGATCACCGACGTCTTCCGGCGCAAACAGGATGTGCCGCCATTGCATGTGCTGGTTGCTGAAGACAATCCGGTCAACCAGGAGGTCATCCGGGAGATTCTGAGCCGGGCGGGACACAGCGTGCAAATCGTCGAGGATGGAGAGAAGGCGCTGGATGCGCTTGCCGGTGATGGCGTCTATGATCTTGTGTTTCTGGATATGAACATGCCCGAAGTTAGTGGTCTGGATGTGCTTAAACAGTTCCGGTTCATGGATACCAGTTGCAGGACTCCGGTGATCATGTTGAGCGCCGATGCGCAGTCAGAAACCATTCGCGAATGCAGGGAAGCAGGAGCGAATGATTATTTGACCAAACCGGTTGACGTCAATGCGCTGTTTGAGGCGATTGCCCGTTGTCTTGGCAAGCGTGAGAATAGGTCAGAAGACATCACGCCTCATCAGAAAGAGGCTTCCACTGAAGGCGAAACCGTGCTGGATGAAACAATGCTGGATGAACTTGTGCAGTTTGCACTTTCCCCCGAACGGCTTAAAAAACTGGTCAAGGTGTTTGAGTCCGGTGGACAAAAGTATCTTGAAAATCTTGAACTGTCTTCCGAAGAGGGAAATGGCGCACAGTTTGTCGAAACCGTACACACCTTTCATGGCAGCGCGGGCACGCTTGGGGCGGCCAGGTTAGCGGCACTATGCCGCGAGGCCGAAAGTCTGAGAGGCAGGCTCGACCGTACCGCCATGGCAGCATATACTGAAAAAATTGGTGCTGCCTTTACCGAAAGCTGTGCAGCCCTGCATGGCTTCCTCAATAGACAGACGCATCCGCCGGGATCATGAGCTGCATGCAAGGCTCCGGGCAATGGATAGCTCCCGGAGCCTGCCATGCACTCGCATTACTTTGTCTTTGCTGATTGTCTCAACACAAGACGTTCCATCATACGCAAGTCTCTGTCTCGCAAGCGTAAAGCTGCATCAGCCCAGATTTCTGCAACACCCAGAAGTTCACTGTACTCCAATGGATTCGTACAACGCTTTGCCGCACGAAATGCCCGAATACCATTCCGAGACCTGTTTTCCTTGCGGATGTAGTCATGCACCGCCATTTCTCCTTCGCCATCATCAGCTAAGACATCAACGATACCCATTTCATGCATATCAACAGCGGAGTAGAGACGCCCACCCTGGATAATTTCTTCCGCAAGCCGCGCACCTATTTTTCGCGACAGCAGACTATAGGCACCAACGCCAGGAAACAGATTGAAGAGAATCTCCGGCATTCCCATCTTTGCTCTTTTCTCTGCAATGATGACATCACTCGATAGAGCATATTCGAGACCGCCTCCAAGAGCATCGCCCTGCACCAGTGAAATGGTTGTGATATCCCTGTCGAGGTGCATATATTGTTGCCACAGCGTATCGACGCATAGCCTGGCATAACCCAGTAGGCCATCTCTATCCTTTTGGCGGATAAGATCGATTGTGAACTCTAGATCTCCTCCCAGGTTGAAAATCCCAGTAGTTTTAGATGCAAGCGCTATGTATTGCACCTTCTCCTGATGGGGCGAATCCGCCAACTCATCGAACCATTGTTGGATTTCAGCCACAAGTGCTGGTGTGCAGCATGGCCTTGGCTGTGCATGCATAAAATACCAGGCAAGGTCCAGATCCTTTTCATAGCGGATGTCCAGCGATGTGTAATCGTGTTCCTTTTGAACCGGCTGCAGTTTTAGATTGGATTTGTTGTGTTGTGTCATGATGATGCTCCTTTTTATTAATGTTTTCGGCAAAGCGAAGAATCGCCAAGTCCGTTCGCTTAGGTTGAACCTATCTGGTGCGGGGCGTCAATGTGCCAAGGATGGCTTCGGGTGCCGATTGGGACGGCAAAGGCAATCAGTTCGTATTCATCCCCTAAGTTTGGTTCCGCTTCTGACCGTTACTGCTTTACTGGCTGGACAAGGTTTAATTTGCAGGAGTTAACTGCATTGTTTACAGGATTTTTAACAGGCGGAGGTTCTGTAGGCATGAATATGCACAAGCGAATAAGGCTGCCCATGTGTTGCTTGATTGCTCTCAGCTAGCGGGCATCCTGCTCCGCATTATCCTTGCCACTGGCAGCATCTTTCACGGGCTTATCGTTCGCTTTGTTGATACGGGTCGGATCTGAAGAAGGGAAAAACGACATGGCAATGCCCGTGATAAGCAACAGGCCAAACCATTGAGATAGCAGTACAATCCCGTTAATCCGGACATCTTCTGGAATGGAAAAGATAAACATGTATTCAAACCGGAACCCTGCCGCATGCTCAGCCGTTTCCTTGATAAACTGTACTGTGGGCGGAAATAGAATCATCAATCCCGTTAATACCAAAGCGATGGCCAAAATGGTTTTTTTTGCGTTCATCTTCCGTCTCTCCTCTAGTCGCCGGGGCGCCTGATCAAACCACTGCTCATTCGCCGGGCCGATGAGGTCCGGTGAATTCTGACAAAATCCAACAATGCACCCATGCGGCCCACATCACCACCCGCTACCGCCCGGACCAGCCTCGGTGGGCAAGGGTAAGAACACTTAAGACCATAACAGCCGATAGCGTGCTGTGAGAAGCAACCACAGCCATAGGCAGATCGCCGAGCACGGCAGCAATACCCAGGCCGGTCTGAACCACAAGAAGAGCAAGAACCGCCATACCGGCAGTCTGGCAGCGCCCGCCCACGCCCCATGCCTTCAGGCCAAGCCAGGCAATAAAGACAAAGGTCAGAAGCGCACCGATCCGGTGGGCCATGTGGATAGCAGCAGCCACCCCTCCGTCAATGATAACCTTGCCTTGCTCATTCACATCCAAAGTGCCCAGCAGGGCCAGCCCATCCAGAAGCTTTACGCCCGGCCACCACTGCCCCTGGCAATCTGGAAACGTCGTACATGCAAGCGCCGCATAATAGGCATCCGTCCATCCCCCCAGCACAATCTCGACGACTAATACGAACAGGCCGGCAATAGCCCATGCCCTGATCTTCCCTGCCTGCTCTACCCCCCTGTTTGTACCGGCATAAATATCCAGTGTCAGCCACCAGAACAGGGCCAGCAGACCAATGCCACCAGTCAGGTTCAGGATGACCACCGCCGGATAGCGCAGTGGTGAGCCAAACCAGACACCTAGAAAGGCCAGAAAAAGGGATAGGCCAAGGGCCATCATCGGCACGGACAACGAAAGGCTTGGCGTTTCTCGCCGGCGCAATGCCATCACAAATACGGCAATAATGAGCAACTGCAAGGCACTGGCGATGGCTCGATGCGCACGATCAATAGCCGCCGTGGGCAATATGGCCGAGGAGGCCGGCGGCGTGGCTTCGGCGGATGCCCCATGTTCGGTAATCAGGCCGTACGAGCCGGGCCAGTCCGGGCTTCCCATACCCACATTGCCCACATGCATTAACGAACTGGTGATGATGAGCGCAAGGCTCATCGCCAGGGTAATCAGCACCAGAGAACGAAACAATCTGGATTCAGCCATCAGCGCAGCACCTTGTGCGGTTCACAGAAAGTCCCCTGACCAAAGATATGACCAACACCTTTGGCAGGGGCCAGTCCAGTCCGCTCTATGGCTGGCTTATTCCGAGTCATCCGCTTTGTCCTTTTCCTTGATACCACAGAGCAAAAGAAACGTGCCAAGAACTGCAAAAGCTATGGCGACATGGATAAAATTTCTTGTTGTAACGAAGTATCCCGTTGCTGTGGACATCAGCCATGTAATCAGAAGCGAGGCGAACAGGTGCCGATATGACAGGGTACGCTCTGTAATCGTCATCAAAAAAATGTATGTGATGGCGCAGGCCAGCAGGGCCGGAACCAGCGTACCCGCGGCATTGGTCAGAAAACCCATGATCATGTTATCTATCCTCCCTCGCCAGCCCGAATATAATACAGGTGCAACTGCTCATCACACACGGACAAAACACACTCCACCATTTATTGACCGCCCTGGCTGACTGTCGGCGAATTTTCCGCGCACCACATCGCACGCGCCACGATAACAAGAAAAAGAATCCCGCCGATCACAGCGATCAGCCCGCCAATCCCCATCAGTGCCATGCCAGCAGTCTGCTGGATATTATCAAGACTTTGCGCACTTCCGGCGATCTTGCGTTGCATGCCGTAGCCACCCGCCCAAGCCAGGCCAATCGCATGAAGAAACTGTCCGACACCGAATGCATGCGCCTGCAGGTTTGCCAGCTTCCGTTGCGGCTCAAGAAAGCCGAGTCTGGGCAGCAACAGATAGAAAAGCCCCATATAAGCCATGGTGATGGCGCCATTCGATCCATGATAGTGCGCGGTCACCAATGTATTGCTGCCCTGGATCATAAAACCAAATGTGCCACCGGCGCCAAACAGCAACATGGAATACATCAGCGCCGTACGCAGTGGATTATTGCGGGAATCAGCTGTCTCGTGAAAAACCGCACTCCAGGCTATCGCCAGAGCAAACGGCAAGGCGGCCATTCCGCCACCGCCCCACATAAGCAGGGTAAAGTTTGAAATCGACTCTATGGAGAGCACATCCTGTGTCAGAAAGTTGTAGGGCGTCAGAAACACAGTGGCCACACCCAGACAGAAGATGATCGAAACCACCCTGGGCGTCAGGAGAATACGCAGGCCGCAGGCACTTGCCAGCCATAGCCAGCCGACAAGCATCAGAAGTGTATGAATGAACTGAAGGATATGCCCGCCACCCCAGAAAAGTATTTCGTAGTAGTGCTTGCCCTGGACAGCATCCGGTATCGCGACATAGGTCCAGAGAAAGGCATAAATGGCCATGGTTCCCGCCAATGCTGCTGCATAAATACCGACACGTAACCCCGTCGCCCCATCCGTCCATGATCCCAGCGGAATCGAAGCGATCAGACTGCGGGTGACAAGCAGGGTAAAACCGGCCCCGAACAGGCCCAGCCCTGAGAAAAAGACAGGTCCTTCAATCACCGGCACATAATTACTCATCAGGGGTGCGCCATAATCCACAAAGGGTGAAATCACCATAACAGCCATTCCAATTGCCGCAAAATAAAGAGCAGCCCGGCCAAGCAGGATATACCGGTTGATCGAGTTAAAACTCCAGATGATGCCGGCGCAGGGCAGAAAGCACATCAGCACGGAAAGGTTCACATGTATCACCATCGCGGTGTAGAAAAAATCATCCCAGGGGATGATATCCTTAACAACAGGAGTGCGCGCCATAACCAGCAGAATGGAAAACACACCGGCGGCCAACAGTGCCGCGATAGCCAGCATCATCCACCCCGACGCCAGTCTGCGTGGTGCTTTATCCGCCATGGGAAGCAGGCAGGCATAAGATTTTCTCGCCCATTTTGCTTCTTCCCGCACAGCATCTGCGCTGTGTGCCGACGCATTGTCAGCAAACACTTTTGTCAATGACTCT
This sequence comes from Mariprofundaceae bacterium, assembly GCA_046756985.1. Taxonomy (GTDB): domain Bacteria; phylum Pseudomonadota; class Zetaproteobacteria; order Mariprofundales; family Mariprofundaceae; genus JBHHXG01. The sequence continues at coordinate 11,442 of JBHHXG010000039.1, forward strand.
CCCTCAATGTGATCGCCTGTGATTTACTGGAGCCTATTCCATCTGGAATTTGCCATGCTCCGAATCAAAATCAATCACCAGAATTTGCGCCGATTGCAGCGCGACCACCTCATCAAGGGCATAATTAAACCCCTCGGTATGGATGTCATCACGCATGCGAAGCTGCAAGCGGTGTTCTCCGGCAGGCAACCTTATTCGCTCGTAAACAGGAGAGGCCAGATCATGAGACATCCCGGAGGGTGAAATGGTTGCCTTGTAGATCACCTGGCCATCCAGTTTCATTTCCACATCCAGCGGCGAGCGTTCCCTGGGGCAGTCCTTTTTCTTGCGCAAGTGACTGGGCATTGCGGCCAGTTCTTCCGCCGATCGCTCGCGGCATGGCTGCTTGCGCTTGCCGGCATGGGAAAATGTCAGCTTGATCAGCGCCTCGTCCGACCCCATAAAGGTATAGGCAGGTGAACTGGCAAAATAGCCTATGAAGACAATGAACAGCGCATACATGACCGCCTGACCAAGATATTGCCCAAACCGCATATCTATTCCTCTATTTCCCGAACACCGGATTCGCGGTGTCAGACTTGGCCATTGCTCTTTCACGGCCAATGGCAAGCAATTGTTGCCGGAATTCCTCAATGCTGCAAAGCAGCTCCTTTTCATCGGAAACAGCCGCCCAGAACCATGCTACGCGGCTGCGATCCACCGTGCGGTGCAGCTGGGGTTTCCGTTCATCCGCCAGGCGCTGTTCAACCCAGATATTTCCCGGCCGGTGATAGCAGTCCCCCATGCGGCAACCGGTCAGAAAAACTCCGTCAGCACCGTTCTTCAGGGCAAAATCGATAAAAGATGGCGGCAGTGCGCCGGTGCATGGCAAGCTGATTGCTGCAACGCCGGGCATGGCAAGGCCGTTCATCCGCACGCCATGATCGCAACCGAAGACAACTACTTTTCCATCTCCGGAAAGTTGCTCGACGGCCTGGCTGGTCGCCTCCCGCAAATGTTGTATGTTGCGATGCGGCAGATCAATACCCGTGCGCAATTCTGCCGCATGCCGGAACGGCGTGGAAAAAGGACAGGATCCGGCGCAGATGCCACAGCTAACGCAATTACCGGCAATCACCATGGCCTCACGCCTGAATCGCGGATGCCCGTCGCTACGTGGCTGCAGGCGGATTGCCTCATACGGGCAGTCCTGGACGCAGAGATTGCAACCACTGCAATCATCAAGGTAGACCTCCGCAGTATGCTCGCGCTTCTGGGGCGGCAGCCAGGGAAGGAAGAATATCAGCAGTATCCCGCCGGCGACCAAAGCCCAGACTGCACCCATTGGCCAGATATCCATCAGTGGATAGATAAACATATAAAACCAGTCCAGATTAAGAACAGTAGGACTTGTGCTCAAATCTCCGGGAGCATGGCTGAGCGCCGGCTTGACTAGAGAAAGGGCAAGCATTGCCAAGGTCGTTCCGGATGCCAGCACCAGCGGCGGATTGATCTTTGCTTCATTCAGCCGGTTTACATGCAGGAGCATGCCCGCCAGCAGGAAGACTGAAAGCCCAAGATGCACCACAACCAGCAGGCGGAAGAACAGGTCCGTCAAACTGGTGTTGGTCAGAAAGTTCCGGGCGGTGGGTTCGGCAATAATAGGCAGCCAGTCAATCCACTCCATGGTGCGCACAGCAATGAACTGTCCGAGTTGGTCCCACACCAGCCAGTAACCCGTTAGGCCAAGAATAAACACCATAACCAGCATGGGCACGCCGGTAGACCAGGAAAACCATCTCGAACCACGGTAACGGTCGGTGAAAAAGCCGCGTAACAGGTGAAGAATCATCGTTGCAAGCATCGCATCCGAGGCATAGCGGTGCAGGCTGCGCATCACGCCACCCAGATACCATTGCTCATGTGTCAGATATTCGACAGATTCGTATGATGTTGAGACGCCGGTCTCAAAAAAAACATACAGGTAGATACCGGTAACAAGCAAGATATAAAAGAAGAAAAACGACAGTGTTCCGAGATGATACAATGGATTCCAGGCTGGGCCAAAAACAGTATTGGCCCATTTGTCTGCAAGCAGGAACACCCTGTACCCGGCCTGCTTTATGAGCCTCAGCAAGATATCCCCCTCATTCCCGTAAAAGAAATGAAAACTATGTGATATATAGGTAATACGAACATGACTTAAGTCAATTCCCGAGCATTCTGGCCAGCATCAGAAGTATTTTTTGGCAAGTCGGTCAAACCCCGGCGGAATAATTCAAGCTCGCTTTCAAGTTCAGGAAAATCGGACCGTGCTGCCCAGAAAAACCGAAACCGGTTGCGTGGCACCCCGTGGCGCAGGTAGGGCTCGCGGCCTTCGGCAAGGCGACCCTCTACCCATGTGTTTCCAAACCGGTGATGGCAATCGCATGCACGACAGCCTGTCAGGAACACACCATCGGCGCCATTTCGCAGGGCATAATCGATAAAGGAAGGGGGCAGAGCTCCGATACAGGGCAAGGCCATGGTGGTCACACCGTTTGTTTCAAGCCGATGCGCATCCGCACCATGCTGGCAGCTATAAACAATGATCCTGGGCTCTCCAGTCAATTTTTCCAGGGCCTGCAATGTGGCGGCTCGAAGATGCTGGATATTCCTGTTAGGTAGATCAATGCCAGTGTGCAGTTCACTGATATGCCGGAATGGTGTCGAAGAAGGGCAGGCACCTACACAAATCCCGCAAGCGACACAATTGGCCGGAATAACCTGCGCCTCCAGGGCAAAGCGCGGATGTCTGTCCGTGCGGGGGCGGATGATTAATGCCTCATAGGGGCAATCAGCCACGCACAGGCCACAGCCACTGCATTCATCCAGCCATACCTCGGCGAGATGTTGCCTCGGTTTTGCTGGCATCCACGGCAGAAGCGCAACAAGCAGGGCAAACCCGACAGCCAGTGCCCACACCGCCCCCATGGACCAGATATCCATCAACGGATAGATAAACATGTAGAACCAGTCGAGATGGAGTTCGGCGGGGATACTGCCAAGGTCAGCCCGGACATGACTGAATACTGGCGCGACAAACGACAGCACAAGGAGCGAAAACAGGGTGCCCAGCGCCAGCGGCCGTGGCGGATGGATGTCGGACTTGCTGATCTTTTTTACATGCACCAGAAAGGCAACAAAAATAAAGATCGAAAGCACCATGTGAATGATAAACATCATGCGGAAGAAGATGTCTGTTACGCTGCTGTTGGTCAGAAAATTGCGCGCCATTGGCTCGGCAATAACGGGCAGCCAGTCCAGCCACTCGGAAGAGCGCACGGCAATAAACTGCCCCAGCTGGTCCCAGACCAGCCAGTAGCCGGTGATGCCGATGGGAAACACGAGCAGGAGAACAGGCAGGCCGGTAAACCAGCTGAACCAGCGAGCGCCACGATACCGGTCCAGAAAAAATTCGCGCATCATATGCAGCACCATCACCAGTATCAACGCATCCGAGGCATAGCGGTGCAGGCTGCGCATCACACCGCCGAGATACCACTGCTCACGCGACAGATACTCCATACTGTCAAAGCTGCCGGTAACGCTGGGCTGATAAAAAATAAACAGATAAATGCCTGTGCCGATCACAATGAAATAAAAATAAAAAGACAGCGCGCCCAGATGATA
>JBHHXG010000040.1:0-15010 GCA_046756985.1 Mariprofundaceae bacterium
CCCTGACTGCGGGGGCATCCCGTGTTTCCTCGCTGATACTGTTCCAGGCATTGCAGTCCGGGCACTGGCCCATCCATTTGCGATGTTCGGCACCACAGCTCTGGCAGACAAACAGGGACTTTGACATAGTGGGGGAGTCTATCGCACGGCGGCTGTCAGTCACGCCTGGGCATTGTGCTTGCATTTTGTGTTGGAATGCCAATAATTCGCCGTCTTACATATTTGGATCCGGCTTTATCCAGAGCGGTGGAGGGTTCAGGCCCTGTGAAACCGCGGCAACCGGCCAAAGGTTCGTTTTAGCAAATAAACAGCCTGTGGAGAATGGTGCCAACGCCTGCCCGAAGGGAACATCCCTGAGGGAGCGATGATGTTCGGGTTGATCGTTTAATACGTATCAAACGTCGATATGTCTTTTAAGTTCAACCTTCGCACTCATCGCGGAGGTTTTTTGTTTTTGGACCGGGAAATATAACAGGAGTATTCGCCCGATGAGTGAATCTATTGTTAAAGCGCTGAAATGTCGTGAATGCGAACAGGAATACGATATCGCGCCGACCCATGTCTGTGAGTTCTGTTTCGGGCCGCTTGAAGTTGCCTACGATTACGACAAGATCGAGGGCAAGTTCACTCGCGAGCTGATCGAATCACGGCCGCAGACGATGTGGCGCTACAAGGAACTGTTGCCGATTGACGGCGAACCGACTGTCGGCGCACAGAACGGCTTTACGCCGCTGGTGCGTGCAAAGAATCTTGAGAAAGCGCTGGGTGTTTCCGAGTTGTATATCAAGAATGATTCGGTCTGTTATCCAACGCTGTCATTCAAGGATCGTGTGGTATCCGTGGCGCTCTCTAAAGCGGTTGAATTCGGTTTTACCACCGTGGCATGCGCCTCGACTGGCAATCTTGCCGGTTCCGTGGCGGCCAATGCCGCGGCGGCAGGGCTGGAATCTTACGTGTTCATTCCACACGACCTGGAGCAGGGCAAGGTACTGGGCGCAGGCATTTTCGGCACCAAAATCATCGGCATCAAAGGCAAGTATGACGATGTGAACCGTCTGTGCTCGGAAGTGGCAGGCAAATACGGTTGGGCATTCGTGAACGTGAATGTGCGTCCGTTTTATGCCGAAGGGTCCAAGTCGCTCGGTTATGAAGTGATGGAACAATTGGGATGGCGGGCACCGAAGCATGTGGTTGTTCCGATGGCTTCCGGTTCGCTGTGCACGAAGATCGACAAGTCAATCAAGGAGTTCATCAAACTTGGCCTGATTGAGGACAATGGCACAGCCGTTTACGGAGCGCAGGCCACAGGATGCTCGCCGATTACCAAATCTGTGAAGGATGGCACGGATATGATTCACCCGGTGCATGCCGAGACCATTGCCAAGTCGCTGGCAATTGGCAATCCGGCCGACGGGTATTACGCCAACCGGGTGATTAAGAAGTCTGGCGGTTATTCTGAAGATGTGTCTGATGCTGAAATCGTGGATGCAATGAAGCTGTTGGCTGAAACCGAAGGTATTTTTGCCGAAACGGCCGGCGGCGTTACGCTCGGCTGTGCCCGGAAGATGATTGAGACCGGAAAATTGCCGCGTGATGAGTCCATCGTACTTTGCATTACCGGCAATGGCCTGAAGACACAGGAGGCTGTGGCAGATAAAATTAATAAGCCGCGCATCATTGACGCAAGCCTGAAAGATTTTGATGCCTTGGTGGAGGCTGATCAGGCCAGGCTGGCTGCATAAAGAAACAACCACAGAGGCACGGAGACACAGAGAGATGAAAATCATCTACGTTGTGTTGTCTTATCCCTCAGTGGTGAACTGATAAGGAGAGTGAAATGAGTGTAACTGTTCGTATTCCAACCCCGCTGCGCAAGCTAACAGAAGGTGCTGATGAAGTGAGCATCGAAGGCGGCAATGTCGGCGAATTGATTGACAACCTTGAGGCTGCGCATCCGGGTCTTAAAGAGCGTCTGTGCGATGAAGCGGGCGAGATTCGGCGTTTCGTAAATATCTATGTCAACGATGAAGACGTGCGCTTTCTTGATGGCAAGGCGACCGGCCTGAAAGATGGCGACGAAGTCTCTATTGTGCCGGCCATTGCCGGTGGCCAGTAAGTGAAGCTCCGCATCTATCTGACGTTTGATAAAGAGAACGTGCGTGAGCCCATTATCTGGAAGCTGGGCAAAGAGTTCGATGTAATCACCAATATCCGTACTGCGGAGGTCAAGGAGAACATGGGGCTTGTCGGTCTGGAGATCGAGGGCAAAACCGAAACGGTTGAAGCCGCGGTCCAGTGGCTGGAAACACAGGGAGTGCATGTCGAACCGATTGAGCAGAGCGTTGTTGCAGGTTGAAATACCGCCAATATTACTGTATTATTCTCATAAACACACATATAGAGGTGTAATATGTCAGCTATATTTGAAAACACATCGGATACTATAGGGCGCACGCCGTTGGTGCGGCTGCAGCGCATCGGCACTGATCTGGGAGCGGAGCTACTGTTGAAGCTCGAGTTTTTCAATCCCCTGAGTTCAGTGAAAGACCGTATTGGCAAGGCAATGATTGAAGCAGCGGAGGCCGATGGCTCCCTCAAAGAAGGCGGCGTGATTGTTGAGCCAACCAGCGGCAATACAGGCATTGCACTGGCTTTCGTGGCGCGTGCGAAGGGCTATCGCTGCATTCTGACCATGCCGGAGTCGATGAGCCTGGAACGCAGGCGCTTGTTGAAGCTGCTGGGGGCGGAGTTGGTGCTTACGCCTGCCGAAAAAGGCATGAAGGGCGCCATTGAAAAGGCAAAAGAGATCATTGCGACGACCGATGGCGCGTTTATGCCGCAGCAGTTCGAGAATCCTGCCAACCCGGAGATTCATCGCAAGACCACGGCTGAAGAGATATGGAATGATACTGATGGCAATGTGGATGCGATTGTCTCTGGCGTGGGCACAGGTGGTACGATCACGGGTGTTTCCGAGGTCATCAAATCACGGAATCCGGCGTTCAAGGCCATTGCTGTGGAGCCGGCCGATTCGCCGGTGATTTCCGGCGGCGAACCTGGCCCGCACAAGATACAGGGCATTGGTGCTGGTTTTATTCCGAAGAACCTGAATGTCGATATTATCGATAGTATCGAACTGGTCACTAATGATGAGGCCTTTGCCATGGCTCGCCGTATGGCCGATGAGGAAGGCATTGCCGGCGGCATTTCATCGGGCGCTGCAGTTACGGCCGCCCTGCGTGTGGCTGCGAAACCGGAAATGAAAGGCAAACGCATTGTTGTGATTATCCCGTCAATGGCCGAACGCTACATGTCCACGGATCTCTTCAAGGGCATCGAAGTATAGACACATGCCCATATTTGCGTGCTAGCTGTGTTGTTGCGGTGCTCAAATCCTCACATATGAAACCATATGCTGCGGTTTTGCGCTCCTTACGCCTTGCTAGAACACAAATCTGAACCTGTGAAAAGTTTTATATAGAGGCTGGAGTTTGGGTTGATTGATTTTACTGAAGAACAGATCGAGCGCTACTCGCGCCATATCATCCTGCCTGAAGTAGGTGCGGAGGGTCAGAGCAAGCTGCTCGAGTCCAGCGTGTTTATGATTGGCGCAGGCGGCCTAGGATCGCCTGTTGCCTATTATCTGGCTGCCGCCGGCGTGGGTCAGATTGGTATTGTTGATGCAGACGTTGTCGACATGTCGAACCTGCAGCGGCAGATCATCCACAATCAAGACCGTATTGGCATGCCCAAGGTGGAGAGTGCGCGTGAGACGATGCAGTCACTGAATCCGGATGTGACGGTAAAGACTTACAATTACAGGATTACCGAAGAAAATATTCGGGAGATTATCCGTGAATACGATCTTGTCATTGATGGGTGCGATAATTTTCCAACACGCTTTCTGGTCAACGATGCCTGTTATTTTGAGAAAAAACCGCTGGTGTCCGGGGCGATGTTCCGTTTCGAAGGGCAGGTGGCCACGTTCAAACCGCATCAGCAGAAAGATGCGCCATGCTATCGCTGCCTGTATCCGGAGCCTCCTCCGGCGGGTCTTGTGCCATCCTGTTCGGAGGCCGGGATTCTCGGTGCGCTGGCGGGTGCTGTCGGCACAATTCAGGCTGTCGAGGCGGTTAAGGAGTTGCTGGGTGTCGGCGATTCGCTGGCCGGAAGATTGATGACATTCGATGCGCTACGCATGGAATGGAAAAAACTGAGGCTGAGAAAAGATCCGGCCTGCGCGCTATGCGGCCCAAATCCGACGATTACGGATCTGGTGACCTATGAGCAGGCATGTGAACTGCAGCTTGGGCACAGTTAAGGAGAGCTATAAGATGACAGAAGCGTTTACATTTGCATGTACATCCGATGTTGATGAATACGAGGCCGGATTAAAGGCTTTTCTCGACGGCCGCATGCCCGAGGAGCGCTTCACACCGTTTCGTCTGCAGATGGGTGTTTATGGCCAGCGTCAGGACGGCGTGCAGATGGTGCGCGTCAAATTGCCAGGTGGTCGAGTCTCGCCGGATCAGCTTGATGTGATTGCTGATTGTGTAGAAGCGTATGCCGGCCAGCTGCCGACAGATGGAACGCTGCAGGAGAACCCACCAAAGCTGGCACATGTTACAACACGCCAGGATATCCAGGCGAACTTTGTAGCGCTGAAGGATACGTTGCCTTTTCTGCGCAAACTTGATGCTGCTGGGCTAACCACACGCGAGGCCTGCGGCAACACGGTACGTAATGTGGCCGCCTGCTTTCTGTCCGGTGTGTGCCCGGCGGAACATGCGGATGTTTCAGTGCATGCACGCCGTTTCGCGGAGTTCTTTTTGCGGCATCCGCTGACGCAGCAGTTTCCACGCAAGTTCAAGGTGGCATTCTCTGGCTGCGCCACCGACTGTGGTCTTTCAGGCATGCACGACATCGGTTTTATTGCCACTGAAAAGGATGGCAAAAAGGGTTTCCAGGTCTGGGCAGCTGGCGGGCTGTCCACGCAGCCGGTCAGTGCGATTCTGCTCGAGGATTTTGTTGAGGAGAGGGATATGCTGCTTGTCAGCGAAGCCCTGATGCGCATCCATTTCAAGTATTCAGATCGCAAGCGCCGCGCCCGTGCTCGCATGAAATACGTGTTGCTGCAACTGGGCGAGGAAGGCTTCATCGAGGAATACAAAAAGCAGCGTGCCGCGATCGAGAAGACGCATGCTGATGATTCAGGGTTTGCGGAAGCAAACTGGCGCACACCCACGGCCGCCTTGCCATTTAACGGCAACCCGGTGGTTGACCAGCACGATGGCAGGAAAGCGATCCTGCTCAATCTGTTCCGGGGTGATCTGACGCCGGAGCAGTGCAGGGCGGTATCCGATGCTGCGCGCGTGAGTGCTACTGATGATCTGCGTACTACGCCGGAACAGGGCATGGTGATTGCCGGCGTTTCCCCGAATAAGGTGGATGCGGTGCTGGATATTCTGCACGGTGCCGGGCTGAAGACCGAGGATGCACGGGGGCTCGCCGATATTGTTGCCTGCCCGGGTACTGAGACATGCCGTCTGGGCATTACTTCCTCACGTGGCCTGGCCGAGGCAATTCAGCCGCTGATCAGGAAGATGAAAACAGATTCAGCATTGTCCGGCATTCGCGTCAAGGCATCCGGCTGTCAGCACTCCTGTGGCCAGCACCATATTGCCGATCTTGGCTTTCACGGGCTGGCCAAGAAGATCGAAGGCCAGGCTGTGCCGCACTATCAGTTGCATGTTGGCGGCTCCGGGCGTGCAGGTAAAAACTTTGCATTTGCTACCGATCCGGTGCCAGCCAAAAAGGCGCCGGAGGCCGGGATTGCCGTGCTCAGTGCCTACAAGGAACAGCATGCGGACGGCGAGGGCATACACGATTGGGCTGCACGCATCGGCAAGGACGCGATCGATACGATTCTGGCGCCATTTGCCGCTGGTGAGGGCGAGATCGAGGGGCTGATATATGACTGGAGTGAAAACGAGGCATTCAACACCAAGGGTAACAAGAAGGGCGAATGTGCCGGTGCGGTGCTTTCGATGAGCGATGCGTTGCTCTCCGAGGCCGAATACGAACTGATGCTGGGTCGGGCGCATGCAGATGGCATGTTCTGGGCCGAGGCTATGGCTTCACTTCGGAGATCGGCGATTTCGACCGCGCGGGCATTCCTCGTACCGTATGGCGAAGCGCCAGATGAGGATGGTGAGGTGTTTGGACTGCTCGCGGCCAATGCTGCAGGCGATGCCGAGGTGCGCGATGGGCTCAATGCGGTTCAATCTGCGCTGATGGACATTGATCTAGCCGATCCGGCACCGGGCGTGACAAAGCTCAAGGACAAGCAGGCTGCCTGGATTGCATTGGCAGCCGTGCGTTTTGCGGCTGTGCCAGCCGAAGCGGAATCGTCAGATGATGTGGTTGAGGATGTTGCGTCAGACAATGGCGATATCGAGTTACTTGACCTTTCCGGCGTTGCCTGCCCGATGAATTTTGTGAAGACCAAAATCAGGCTCTCGACGATGTCTGTCGGTAGTCAGCTGGAAGTCATTCTTGATGATGGCGAGCCCATTGCGAATGTGCCGCTTTCTCTCGAAGAGCAGGGACAGAAGGTTCTGTCCAAGAATCGCGTCTCTGATGAGCAGTGGAAAATCGTCGTGGAGAAGCTGCACTAGGCAGCCTTTATGACTGATCTGCATCCCTTCGCGAATCCCGGTCGGACCAAGCTTGCGCTGGTCAGCCGTGGCGTGGCATTGCCCGAAGGGCTGAATCAGCCATCAAAATGGATTGCGCAGGCCAATGCCGTGGAAAGCGTTATTGATATTCGCCTGCCGAGCGGACATTTTGCAACGGTACCGGTTGGTCAGCCGTATACCGAGAACAGTCCTTTCGCGTTACATGAACGTAATGGCACTGCCTTCCTGCATTGTGGTGGTGAACAACAGCAGGTGGAGCTGGTTGAAGCGCCTGTATTTTACCGCAATACCACACGTGGCGGTGCGCGTATGGGTAGTTTCGCCTCGCTGCATGATCGCCTGCTGATGCTGCATCCGTTTCTGGGTTGCGGTTTCTTCGTGAAAAAGGATTTGGCTTGCCGCTATTGCCAGTACGATTCAATGCTAAACGAATCTGTGCCGCCAATGCGAGATCCGCTGGAACTGGTGGAAGTGGTGAGGGCCGCACTGGCCGAGCGTGATGTAGACACGGTCTATTTATACAATGGCTATACACCAGGTGACGATGTTGGCCTGGCAAGGCTTGTGCCGCTGATTGCGCTGTTGCGCCGTCATCTGGGGCACAGGCAGATCGCACTTGAAACAGTGGCGCCACGGGATGTGAGTGTGATTGACGAACTTTATGGTGCCGGACTGGATATCTTTGTCTGCAATCTGGAATTGTATGATGCTGATCGTTTTGCGCAGATTTGCCCTGGCAAACAGGCTTATGGTGGTCAGAAGGCCATCTGGGATGCACTTGCCCATGCCCGACAGGTCTTTCGGCAAGGGGCAGTGGTCAGTCATCTGATTCCGGGCCTGGAACCGCTCTCATCCACAATCGTCGGTATGGAAGCCCTGATCGAACATGGGGCTGTACCGCTTCTGGTGCCATTCCGGCCGTTGCCGGGGACACCATTGGAGCATGAGCCTTTGCCAAGTCTGGACGATATCGAGCAGGCATTGCTGGTTCAGTATGATCTGTTGTCTGCATCGGGGCTTCCGACACATCGTCTGCGTGATATGGGGCGGGTGCTAACACCGATGGAAGGGCGCGCGCTCGTCGGAGGCGAAATCAGCCTGAGTGACCGTGTCCAGCAATGGGGTGTTTCCAAAGCCGGGCGCCGCTTTGGTGGCTGGATGGATAAATTTCATCGCCGCTTGCGTGTCCGGCACGTTAATCCTGCTTCGGATACTTAAGATGCCTGTTGTCATTGATCAGAGTCCTCTGCACGTGCTTCTGGCACGTAAGGGTTTTCCTTATGCAGCACTTGCAGTTATCGGTATGTTGGCCTGGTGGGCCCTGCAACAGAGCGCGCCTGCCGGCCTGACGACACAGGGGTGGGATGCCATCGTGGTTTTCTTGCTATGTCTGGTGCTGTGGGTTACCCAATTAATCCCCTTGTCGGTTACATCCTTGCTGGGATTGGCTTTGTTGCCTCTGCTGGAGGTGCTTCCGGTAGATGATGCCTATGGCATGTTCGGTAATAACGCGGTGTTTTTTATATTGGGCTCTTTCATGCTTGCCGCAGGTGTGATGCGGACGGGGCTATCCGAACATCTCGCACTGGCACTGCTTGACCGCGTTGGTTTGGGGCCGCGCCGTCTGCTGTTGGCCATGCTGCTGTTGCCGGCATTTATGGCCGGTTTTATGCCCGAACACGCTGTGGCTGCGGTGCTGTTACCGATTGCCTGGGAAATTGTACGGGGTCTCGGCCTGAGGCTTGGTCATCGCTATGCCCAGTCCGTTTTTCTTGCCCTGGCCTGGGGCGCAATTATTGGCGGCGTTATGACACTGCTTGGCGGTGCCCGTGGGCCGCTTGCCCTTGGCATGGTTGAAGAGCTGACGGGGCAAAGCTTTTCATTTCTTGACTGGACGCTGGCAGCTGCTCCATTGGTGCTATTGATGCTGGGTATTGCCGTAGCCGTATTGTTGTGGGTGACGCCTTTCGATGGCCTGGATGTTCAAGCTGCTCGCCAGCGTATCGAGCGTCGCCAACTGGAGATTGGCGCAGTGAGCATAAATGCCCGCATCATGGGATTGCTGATGCTGACGACAGTTCTGTTCTGGGTATTGGCCGGACATACGCTTGGCCTTGCCAGTATCGCATTGATCAGTGTTGTGGCGATGTTTTCGCTGCGCTTGGTCAGTTGGCGAGATGTCGAGGCGGACGTCAATTGGGGTGTGGTGCTGATGTATGGCGGTGCTATCGCTGTGGGCAAAGCGCTGGCTGTGACCGGCGCAGGAGCATGGATTGCTGCTGAATTCCTTCCTGATGGGCTTTCGCTGGGCATCCTGCTGATTCTGCTGGCGGCAGTGACGCTGTTCATGACTGAAAGCGTCAGCAACGCCGCTGCCGTTGCGATACTGTTGCCGGTTGCTATTCCTGTCGGCCTGGCTGTAGGCATGGAGCCTGGCAGCATTGCGCTGGCGGTAGGTATTGTTGCCGGTTTTGCCTTTATGTTGCCTATGGGGACACCGCCAAATGCCATCGTTCATGCAACCGGCCATGTCCGTCCTGTGGATATGTTACGCTACGGGGCGGTTCTGTCGCTATCTGCTCTGACGTTGTTTCTGCTGGTCGCATGGTTCTGGTGGCCTGTGGTTGGCCTGGGGCTTGGATAAGCCACAATGAAAGATTTCATAAAGGATAAAGTCGAACAAACCATGGCAATATTGCGTCAGGCCAGACAGGCACATGGCGACAGGCTGGTATATGCATGCAGCCTTGGCTCGCAAGGCATGGTGCTGATTGATCTGATCTGCCGCCACAAGCTGGATATTCGTGTCATGACATTGGATACCGGGCGTCTGCCGCAGGCGACCTACGATTTACTGGACGAGTTGCGTAAGCGTTACGATCTTCAGATCGAGGTGCTCTTTCCGGATGCGGCCGAGGTGGAGGCGATGGTTCGTGAGCATGGCGTCAATCTGTTTTATCATTCAGTTGAGAATCGGAAGCTTTGCTGTGGGGTTCGCAAAGTACAGCCTCTAAAACGCGCACTGGCTGGCATGGATGCGTGGATTACCGGCCGGCGGAAGGACGAATCAGCAAACCGCGCCGGGATACAGGCTGTGGAAGATGATCCGGTCTATGGGTTGAAAAAATACAATCCCTTGCTTGACTGGACGGAAGATGATGTCTGGGCCTATATCCGCGCGTATGATGTTCCGTACAACAAGTTACACGATCAGCATTATGTATCGATCGGCTGTGAGTGCTGTACCCGGGCGATTGCAGTGGGTGAAGACCCGCGCGCCGGACGCTGGTGGTGGGAAAATGAAGATACGCTGGCTGAATGCGGGCTGCATGTAACATCTCTGAACGCATCGCAGGGCGAAAGCGGCGAAGGGATTTAGGAGAAGACAAAATGAGCGAGCACAAGCTCACGCAACTTAAAGCACTGGAAGCGGAGTCCATTCATATTATCCGTGAGGTGGTGGCAGAGTTCCGTAATCCGGTCATGCTCTATTCGGTGGGTAAGGATTCGAGTGTGTTGCTGCATTTGGCGCGGAAGGCCTTTTATCCGGCTCCATTGCCGTTTCCTTTACTGCATGTAGATACCGGCTACAAATTCAAGGAAATGTACGAGTTCCGGGACGCATTCTGCAAGGAAATCGGCGCCAAGCTGATTGTGCGTCGCAATGAGGATGCGATTGCCAAGGGTATGAATCCGAAAGATTTCGGCGTGGCACGGTGCTGCGGTGCGCTGAAAACGCAGGGGCTCCTGGATGCACTGGAAGAGGGTGAATACGATGCCGCGTTCGGTGGTGCGCGCCGCGATGAAGAGCGCAGCCGCGCCAAGGAACGTGTCTTCTCTATGCGTGACGAATTCGGCCAGTGGGATCCGAAGAACCAGCGCCCCGAGCTGTGGAATATTTACAACGGCAGGATTCACGAAGGCGAATCGGTGCGTGTATTTCCAATTTCTAACTGGACCGAGATGGATGTCTGGCTGTATATCCGCGAGGAAAACATTCCGATCGTACCGCTGTATTTCGCCAAAGAGCGGTTAATGGTGGAGCGCAAGGATTTGTTGATCCCCTATTATGAGGAAATGAAAGATCAGCTGCTTGAGGGCGAGGAACCAAAGCCGGTGATGAGCCGCTTTCGTACGCTGGGCTGCAGTCCCTGCACCGGAGCGGTGCGTTCGGAGGCAACGAATATGGATGAGATTGTGATCGAGGCGGCTGCGGCGCGCCGTAGCGAGCGTGAAACACGCATTATCGACCACGGCAGCAATACGATGGAAGACAAGAAAAAAGAGGGCTATTTCTAGGGAAAACGGGTTGATTATGACGGAACTGAATATCAAGGTAGCTGAAGAGATCGAGCTGCTGCGTCTGGTGACAGTGGGCAGCGTGGACGATGGTAAATCAACACTGATCGGACGCCTGTTGGTAGATACCAAGGGTGCGTTCGAGGATCAGTTGCTGGCTGTGCGCAAGCAGAAGGGGCAGGAACACATCGCATCAGCCGCCGAGATCGATCTGGCTATGCTGACCGATGGTCTGTCCGCTGAGCGCGAGCAGGGCATTACCATTGATGTGGCATACCGCTATTTCGCTACCCCGAAACGTAAATTCATTATGGCCGACTGTCCGGGGCATGAGCAGTACACCCGCAACATGGTGACCGGTGCATCCACCGCCAATGCTGCCATTATTCTGATTGATGCGAGGAACGGTGTGATGCCGCAAACCAAGCGCCATACCCATATTCTGGGGCTGTTGGGTATTCCGCATCTGATTGTCGCGGTGAACAAGATGGATCTGGTTGATCACGATCAGGGCGTGTTCGAGCAGATTCGCGAAGAGATGCAGGCTTATTGTGAGAAACAGGGCGTGAAGGATCTGATCTGCCTGCCAATGTCGGCACTGAACGGCGATATGGTGGCCGTACGCGGCGAGCACATGACGTGGTATGAGGGGCGGACGCTTCTGGAGACGCTGGAGACGTTGTCCGTACTGGGCGATATCGATAGTAAGCCGTTCCGTTTTCCGGTACAACTGGTAAATCGTCCGCAGACGGCTGACTTACCGGACTACCGTGGATTCATGGGCACAATTGCCTCGGGTACCGTCAAGGTTGGTGACGAAATCGTGGTCGTGCCGAGCGGTAACATCTCAACGGTGAAAGAAATTGTCACCTTTGACGGTAATATGGACGAGGCATTCGCGCCGCAGAGCGTGACGCTGACGTTGAATGACGAAATTGACATTTCGCGCGGCGACATGATGACGCATGTTGGTGACAAGGCCAATGATTCGAAAGAGCTGACGGCCAATGTCTGCTGGATTGGTGATGAGCCTTTGAGTGCGCGTAAGAAGTACCTGATCAAGCACACCACCAACAGCGTCAAGGCGATGGTGGCCAGTATTGATTTCCGACGCGACATTCACAATCTAAACAGGGAAGAAGCGGACGAACTGGTCATGAATGAAATCGGCCAGATCACCTTTAAGCTTCAGAAGCCGCTGCATTATGATTCTTACCCGAATAACCGTGTGACCGGCAGCTTTATTCTGATTGATACCTTCACCAACAACACCGTTGGCGCCGGGATGATCTGCTAGAGACTCAATTCCCTTCCGTTAGAGAATATAGCGCGACAGGTCTTCATCGGCGGTAATATCGCCGAGCTGCCCGCGCACATATTCGGCGTCGACAATGAGTTTCTTGTGATTGCTGTCAGACGCCTCGAAACTGATGTGCTCAAGTACACGTTCAAGCAATGTATGCAGTCTGCGCGCTCCGATATTTTCCGCTGATTCATTGACCTGCACGGCAAGGCGTGCAAGCTCTTCAATACCGTCATCCGTATAACTGACCTTTACGCCCTCGCTTTCCAGTAGCGCCGTATACTGACGTGTCAGCGAAGACTCGGGCTCTACCAGAATGCGGCGAAAATCCTCCTCGCTCAGCGCCTTCAGATTCACACGGATCGGGAAACGGCCCTGCATCTCGGGAATCAGGTCGGATGGTCTGGCCAGGTGGAAGGCGCCGGAGGCAATAAACAGGATGTGGTCGGTTTTGACCGGTCCGTAGCGAGAGTTAACGGTTGTGCCCTCAACCAGAGGCAGCAGATCGCGCTGCACGCCCTCCCGGGACACGTCGCCGCTTTTACCTTCCCGGTGTGTCACCTTGTCCATCTCATCGAGAAAGACGATACCGTTGTTTTCCGCCCGGCTGATCGCTTCCGTCTTGATAGCGTCCATATCCAGCAGGCGGTCTGCTTCCTGCTGCTGAATCACCTTGCGCGCCTCTTCGACGCTCATTCTTCGCGGTTTGTTTTTGCCGCCCATCAGGTTGCCGAACATGTCCTTGAGGTTCAGGTCCATCTCCTCGCTGCCCTGATTGGAGAAAATTTGCAGCATTGGAGATTGTGCCGTCTGTTCCACTTCGATTTCGACCTGGCGGTTGTCCAGCTCTCCATCGCGTAATTTTCGGCGCATTTTCTCACGCGATTCCTGCGGCGCCTGCGCTTGCTCGGAAGGTACGGGACCGCTTGGAGAGACCGGATGTGGTATCAGAATATCAAGCAGACGATCTTCAGCAATTTTTTCCGCTTTGGCCTGCACCCTGACGAGGTGCTCTTCGCGCACCATCTTGATGGCCGTGTCCACAAGATCGCGGACGATGGATTCGACATCACGTCCGACATAGCCCACTTCAGTATATTTGGTGGCCTCCACCTTGACGAAAGGCGCTTTGGCAAGCCTTGCCAGGCGGCGGGCGATTTCTGTTTTGCCCACACCGGTCGGGCCAATCATCAGGATATTCTTCGGCGTTATTTCTTCCCGCATCGGTGAGGCCACCTGCTGCCTGCGCCAGCGGTTCCGCAGTGCAATGGCAACTGCCCGCTTGGCATCATCCTGGCCGATGATATAACGGTCCAGCTCCGAGACAATCTCGCGCGGTGTCATGGTTTCGCTCACGATGACGACTCCTTGGAAAGGGACTCCATGCTGATATTTGAATTCGTATAGATGCAGATTTCAGCAGCAATCTGCATCGCCTGTTGCACGATTTCTGTTGCCGAAAGTCCGCTGTGGCGGAGCAGGGCAGTGGCGGCGGATTTGGCATAGGTGCCGCCCGAGCCGATTGTGGCAACGCCTTCATCGGGCTCCAGTACATCGCCATTACCGGAAATCAGCAGCGTATGCTCCTGATCGGCGACGATCATCATCGCTTCAAGTTGGCGCAGATATTTGTCGGTTCGCCAGTCCTTGGCCAGTGCGACGGCGGCGCGCATCAGGCTGCCGCCATGTTCGTCGAGCTTGGCTTCAAATCGCTCAAACAGGTTCAGAGCATCGGCGGTCGAGCCGGCAAAGCCGGTCAGTATCTCGCCGTCACGCATCGTTCTGATCTTGCGCGCGCCATGTTTGACAACGGTATCGCCCAGCGTGACCTGACCATCACCGCCAATGGCGACAATATCATCTTTTCGGACACAGCAGATTGTTGTACCGCGCATTCCCTGGGTTGCCATAATCAGTTCCTCTCGCAGATGCCTGCACCGGATTTGAGAATGCCAAGTCTAGCCTGACATAGGCGCAGGGTCATCTTTGCGTTGTCAGAGCCGCCTTGGGGATTGACGAAAAGGGCTGCGGTGAATAAGGTCCGCCGCCTTCGCCATTTCGGGCGCAGGAAAAAACGGCGGGGCGTAGCGCAGCCTGGTAGCGCATCTGGTTTGGGACCAGAGGGTCGGGTGTTCGAATCACCCCGCCCCGACCATTTTTTGTTGGTGTGTTGTAGGATCATCCTGGCGGGCGCCTGTAGCTCAACCGGATAGAGCATCGGCCTTCTAAGCCGAGGGTTGCAGGTTCGAGTCCTGCCAGGCGCGCCAACCGGAGCTGGCATGGTGGATGTAGCTCAATGGTAGAGCCCCGGCTTGTGGTGCCGGTGGTTGTGGGTTCGAGTCCCATCATCCACCCCAGTTTGAAAGCTGGATGATTATACATATGATTCAGTTTGTACTTGGGGCCGTTAGCTCAGTTGGTAGAGCAGCTGACTCTTAATCAGCGGGTCGTAGGTTCGAGACCTACACGGCCCACCATACGAAAAGAGGGACTGTGCTTTCGTACAGGCCCTCTTTTTTTGTCCCGCTTGTGCGCTGACGCGCATTCACTCAAACTGTCTGATTATCGAACCCGTCTGTGTGATGGGCGAGGCATGGAGTGGTTAATGGCTGCATTTGGTAGGGATCTGGATATATCACAGGTCACCGGCAAGGAAGAGCTGGTCCGCATGCTGGCCAAGCTGCGCCTGCGCAGCGATATCGAAGCCGGC
>JBHHXG010000041.1:0-14951 GCA_046756985.1 Mariprofundaceae bacterium
AACCAAAATCTGTAATCACGCGTACCAGCGCATTGACCTGATTTTTCTTGCGCACTGTGCCGACTTCAAGAAAGGCAAAGCCGGCATGCATGGCCAGTACCATGGCCGCACCCATTGTTAAAAAGAAAACGTCAAAGCCTGAAGTGTTCATTTAATTAAACCTCCCATAATTTGTTCTTATTGTGATAATGCTTCTTCGTTTTCTTCACCGGTCCGGATGCGCACAACACGCTCAACATCGGACACGAATATCTTGCCATCACCGACCTTGTCTGTACGGGCGGCAGCAATAATAGCCTCCACCACTCCATCGGCCTGATCAGCCTGGACAACGACCGAGATTTTAGTTTTGGGTATGAAGTCCACCACATACTCGGCGCCACGATACAATTCGGTATGCCCTTTCTGGCGACCATGGCCGCGTACTTCCGTGACCGTCAGGCCCGAAATGCCAATATCTGCCAGTGCGTCTTTGACGTCATCCAGCTTGAATGGCTTGATGATGGCTCTAATCATTTTCATTGTATTTTCTCCTCCTGGTTACTTTTTGCTTTTCGGTGAAAGCATGCGGCACACCCTGTTACTGCGCTAGTATACGCAGGTAAACAAAAGTAATTCATTCAATCTCCTAGAAATAAAAAAGTAGGAGGCAGGCTTTCACCTGCCTCCCGTCTCATCCGTGGAATGCAAAGATTTTGGATGGGTGTGCCTTTGCTTCCCACATCAGATCTTACTTACCGGATCCGGCGGCACCAGTGAACTCCGGATAGGCCTCCAGTCCGCACTCGCCAACATCCAGACCCTCGTATTCCTCTTCCTCGGATACGCGGATGCCAACAACCGACTTGACGACAAGCCAGACAACAAAGCTGGTGATAAACACCCAGGCGAAAATCACGCCGATTCCCAGCAATTGCGCATACAGTGTTGCGTCCGGGTTGGACAGACATACCGCCAGCAGGCCCCAGATACCAACCACGCCATGCACGGAAATCGCACCCACCGGATCATCAATCTTGAATTTGCGGTCCATGGTTACGATGGATGCAACCACAAGCGCGCCACCGATGGCGCCGATCAACGTGGCCAGCTCAGGCGACGGAGTCAGCGGTTCGGCCGTAATAGACACCAGCCCAGCCAGTGCGCCATTCAGCGCCATTGTCAGATCGCCCTTGCCGAACCACAGACGGGCCAGAACCAGTGCAGCAATCGCGCCACCGGCAGCAGCCATATTCGTGTTCACAAACACCATGGCAACGGCATTGGCCTCACCAACGTCGGATACCTTTAGTTCGGAACCGCCATTAAAGCCGAACCAGCCCAGCCACAGAATGAATGTGCCTAGCGTTGCCAGCGGCAGGTTGGCGCCCGGAATAGCATTAACCGAACCATCCTTGCCATATTTACCCTTGCGTGCTCCAAGCAGAATCACACCAGCCAGAGCAGCCGCAGCACCGGTCATGTGCACCACACCGGAACCGGCAAAGTCAAGGAAACCAGCCTGATCAAGGAAACCGCCGCCCCACTTCCAGTAGCCCTGCATGGGATAGATGAAGCCGGTCAGCACAATAGCAAAAGCAAAGAAGGCCCACAGCTTCATGCGCTCGGCAACAGCGCCAGATACGATGGACATGGCAGTGGCCACAAATACGACCTGGAAGAAGAAGTCCGAAAGATTCGAGTAATACGGCGCATCTTCACCGCCAGCCAGTACTGCTGCAGCCTCATTATCTGCACCCAGGCCAAAACTGATGCCCGGCCAGATGGCGCTGATGCCATCCCCCGGATACATAATGTTGTAGCCCACTATCATGTACATCACACAGGCAATCGAATACAGAATGATATTCTTGGTTAGAATCTCAGCTGTATTCTTGGAGCGGACGAGACCGGCCTCAAGCATCGAGAAGCCTGCCGCCATCCACATAACGAATGCGCCCATCACCAGAAAGTAGAAGGTATCAAGCGCGTATTTGGTTTGTAGGATATCTCCTGCAACTTGTTCCATTTTATAACTCCTTATTTATAAATGTCTTAACTGCTGAGTGCTTCGGCGTCTGTTTCGCCGGTGCGGATACGCACAACCCGTTCGACATCGGATACAAAGATCTTTCCGTCACCGACCTTGTCCGTGCGGGCGGCACTGATGATCGCCTCTACGACGGCATCCGCCTGATCGGCTGGAACCACGGTGGAGATTTCCGCCTTTGGAATGAAATCCACGTTGTATTCGGCGCCACGATACAGTTCGGTATGCCCTTTCTGGCGGCCATGGCCGCGTACTTCCGCGACCGTCAGGCCGGAGATGCCAATATCTGCCAGTGCATCTTTGACATCATCCAGCTTGAACGGCTTGATGATGGCTCTGATCATTTTCATAATTACTTCCTCCTTAGAATTGAATAAGTCGTTTTAAGTCTTGGGAAAGGGGGCGGCCTATCACCGCCCCCGACTTCTTTCTGCTCTGCGAATCGTTTAGAAGGCCACATTCACACCGAAGACAACGTTGTTATCCGACACAGTGTTATAGATGTAACGCTTGCCATCGCCCGGTGCCTTTGACGCGACAGGAATATAAAGGTTTAGCGATGGTGTAATGGTCAGGCTGCTGACTTCAAAGTCCTTGCTGATGCCGACCGTAACGAGACTGGCTCCATCCTCAAACTGGCCTGCTGCTTTATCGGCAGCGCGGGTCGGGTCTGAGTCATAAAAAACAAAGGAGACCGTCGCACCCAGATCGACGTCCTTAACAGCTGTACTCAATCCCAGATCAATCCAGATGTCCCCTGTTTCATTCAGGTTATTGACGGTTTTACTGGAATCAGCAACCGTGTAATAGACAGCGACCGATGGCGAAATAGATGCGTCATATGAAAGCCCGGCATATACCTCAAGAAAGTTTGCTGTCGAATCCCGAAGGTACGTGTAATAGATGGTGCCGACAGAAACCCCGAAGTCGCCGAAGGAATGGGAATAGTCTAATGTCCAGTCGAACTCGATGGCATCCTGACCGGCAAACTGCGGCGCCGGCGACGCAAATGTGTTAGAAAACCATACAGAGGCCGAGAAATCGCCAACACCAACACCCATGTCGCCTTGTACTGCCGCCTTGTTTACATTTTGCGGAGCACCACGCCAGATATATTGATTATACACTCCAATGTCGCCCGTAAGTTCAAAACCGAACGGTTGATGTTTTCCCGCATGCTCATATTGCTCTTGGGACAATGCCGAAGTAGACAGGCCTGCTATGCTTAACACTCCTATTACAAGCAAAGTAAAAATTTTCTTCATTTGATCACTCCTTGTTTAACATGTGGCCTTGTTGGCCATTCAATATGCTCAAGTCATTTAGCAAGGACCGTGCCAAAGTGTATTTTGTTAAATATAGCCACATTTTCCCGGCCACCACTCTGTTAATGCCTAATTTTTGTGCATATGTGATTAATAATTATGCATACGTCATTTTCACCTAAGTTGTGCCATCACAAATTGCGCTGCTATGATGTCGCCGAAATAAACTTAATTGAGGGAGATGATGAATATTCAATTTGAGCTTGCGCCATGGGGCGTCTTTTTTGCCGGCATGATGTATGTCATTGGCAACGGTGTATGGGCCAACCACATTGTCCGGAAAAAAATATGGCTGGGCTGGCTACTGTGGAGCATTTGCGCCCTGCTGATGCTCGTTGTTGCCGCTGTATTTGAGTCGCGCCTTGGTCCGCAGGGCGGCGGTATCCTTGATCATTTGACCAAAGTGGATGTAGAAAATCACTGGATCGCTATTACGCTGTTTGCACTGCTCTCCTTTCCGGGGGCAGCCTCAGTACTGTTCCGGCAGACAGTTGCCTGGACACGGATGGCCATTCTGACACCGGCGTTGATTGTATTTATTCCGGTTGGCCGGCAGCTGAATAATCCGAATGACAGTTATCTGATTCTGAGTATCGGGGTTGCTTTGGCAGTATGCGGCCTCACATGGCTATGGCTTTCGCTGCTGGATTGCGACCCGGAGCCAAGAAGGAATGTCTCCACAAAGGAAGCGAACCTATGAAGAATGCCCAGTCACGCGCGCATACACTGATTGAGGCCCTGCCCTATCTGCAACGCTTTGCTGACCAGACCGTTGTCATCAAATATGGCGGCAATGCGATGGTGGAAGAAGAGCTGAAAGAAGGTTTTGCGACCGATATCACGCTACTTAAACAGGTCGGCATCAATCCGCTTGTCGTGCATGGCGGTGGTCCGCAGATTGGTAAGGTTCTGGAACAGTTCGGCAAGGACAGCGAGTTCGTGCACGGCATGCGGGTCACGGATCGCGAAACGATGGACATCGTCGAAATGGTGCTGGTCGGAAATGTAAACAAGGAAATCGTCGCCAACATCAACAAGGCTGGCGGCAAGGCCGTGGGTCTGTCCGGCAAGGATGGCGGCCTGATCTGTGCAAGAAAACTCGAAATCAGACGTGATGCTCCGGAGCTGCATGTTCCGGAAATTATTGATCTGGGCCATGTTGGCGAGGTGCATCAAATCAATACCCAGATCCTGAGTGTGATGGAAAGCGACCGCTTCATACCGGTCATCGCCCCTGTGGGCTATGACAAGACCGAGGGCCAGAGCTACAACATCAATGCCGATCTCGTCGCTGGCAGCATTGCCAAGGCGTTGGGTGCTGCCAAGCTGATTTTGCTTACCGACGTGCCAGGCGTGCTTGATGCGGACAAACAGTTATGCTCCCGGCTTTCATCGGATGAGGCGCAACAGTGGATTGACAAGGAAACCATCTCCGGCGGCATGATCCCGAAGGTGGGCTGTTGTATCGATGCCGTCGGACATGGTGTCAGTCAGGCGCATATCATTGATGGACGGATTCCGCACGCGCTGCTGCTGGAGATCTTTACCGATGAAGGCATCGGCACCGTATTCGCTGCCAAGTAGCACCGGTAGCAACCTGCGGCCGCTGCGCGCGGCCTTTTTCCCGGTTCTTAATATTAGTAATTGATTATATTATAATTGATGTTATCATTCGCCCATGCAACAGATTCCCGAGGAGAAAATCCAGGCTGCGACTCAGGGACTTCGCGCCATCGCGCATGAATTGCGCCTGGCTGTTCTCTGTCATCTGATGGATGGGCCGATGTGCGTGCATGAGCTGGTGAGCCTGACCGGAGCGTCCCAGTCCAACCTGTCACAACATCTTTCAAAAATGCGCATGATGGGACTCTTGGTCAATGAAAAACGCGGTCAGGAAGTGTATTACCGTCTGGCTGATCCCGCCTATGGCGATCTTGTTCATGCACTGCAACGTATTTATTGCCCGGAGCTGTGTGCGGCAGACGGCTGACTTTTTTTGGCCTATTTTATTAGTTTATTAGAATATTTGATTGGAGTGATATAGTGAATGTGTGGGTAGAGAATATTGGGCGCTGGCGGAAAGGCATTTTTATCGCAATGCTGGCTGCTGTTGCCATTGCCGGCTGGCAGTTTCCTTTAATCCAGGTGGACACCGACCCTGAAAACATGCTTAGTGCAGATGAACCTGTTCGTATCGCCCACCACCATCTCAAGAAGGATTTCAAGCTGTCCGATCTGATTGTTGTCGGCATTGTCGATGAGACAAGCCCGTTTGGCGTATGGCGGCCGGAAGTGCTGCAGCGTGCAGAAAATCTCTCCAAAGCCATCCTGAAGATCGAAGGCGTCATCAAGGTCGATGTCATGAGCCTGTCCGTCTCAGACACCATTGAGACCGCAGGCGGCATGCTCGATATACACACCATCATGCCCAAGGCTCCCAAAACACAAAAGCAGGCCGATGCGCTCAAGGCTCAGGTGCTCGGCAACCCGCTACTTGTGGAGAAACTGGCCAGCGGTGATGGTCAGGGCCTGGCAATTTATGTACCGATTGAAGACAAAATGATTTCCTATCGCGTCGCCACGGAAATTGAAACCATCATAGACGAAATGACCGGCGGCACAGGCACAGAGCAGTACCATATTGCCGGCCTGCCGGTGGCCGAGGACACCTTTGGTCATGACATGTTTCTGCAAATGGCCATTTCCGCACCACTTGCCGGCCTTGTATTGATGCTGATGCTGTGGTGGTTCTTCCGTTCAGGCATATTTGTCGCTGCACCGATGATTGTCGCCATGGTGGCTGTCATCGTCACCATGGGCGCGCTGATCGGGACCGGTTTCACTGTACATATCATGTCTTCGATGATCCCGATTTTCCTGATGCCTATCGCGGTCGTGAACAGTGTGCACATTCTTTCCGAGTTCCATGACCGCTACTGGCAGGATGGCAGCGTGCAACAGACACTTGCCAAGGTTATGGGCCATCTGTTCAAGCCGATGATTTACACCTCTTTGACAACGATGATTGGCTTCGGGTCTCTGGCGCTCACCCCCATCCCGCCGGTACAGGCCTTCGGCATGTTTGTCGCCTTCGGTGTCTTCGTCGGCTGGCTGACGACAATTGTTTTCATTCCAGCCTTCCTGCTCTCACAAGATTCGGAAAAATTAAAGCGTGTGTTTTCAAGGGTAAATGCTGCCGAAGAAAGTGCTCTGGGACGCTTCCTCCCCCGAGTGGGACGCTTTTCTCTAGGCCATGCGACAATGATTATCGTGGCAACGATTGCCCTTTCCGGCATATCCGCCTGGGGCATCAGCCAGATTAAAATCAACGACAACCCGGTGAACTGGTTTAAGGATGGTGAGAAAATTCGCATTGCCGATACCGTCATGAACAGACATTTCGCCGGCACATATATGGCATTTATGCGCTTTGATGGTGCACCCGAATCGATGAAAGAACCTGCTGTGGCCCGATGGATTGCCGGACTGCAGCAACATCTGGAGTCGCAGGATACGGTTGGCAAGACGACTTCCTATGTCGATCTCGTCAAGCGCGTGAACTGGGCCATGCATGATGAAAAGAGTGCATTTTCCGTCGTTCCGAAAAGCCGGGAAGAAATTGCCCAATACCTGTTTCTGTTTGGCATGAGCGGCAATCCCCGCGATCTCGACCATTTCCTTGATTATGACCAGAAAAGTTCGGGATTGTGGCTGCAACTGTCTTCAGGTGATAACAACAGCATGCAATCGGTTGTCAACGCAGCCGAGTCATATATTGAAACAAACCCGATGCCTGCCGGACTTTCCAGAACATGGGCGGGCCTGACTTATATCAACACCGTCTGGCAGGATAAAATGGTCGGCGGCATGCTCGATTCATTGATGGGAGCCTTCGTCATGGTCGCCGTGTTGATGCTGATTTTATTCAGGTCTGTGGTCTGGTCGCTGCTGGCGATGCTTCCGCTGTCTGTCACCATCGCGTTTTCCTACGGCTTCATTGGCTTGATTGGCAAGAATTACGATATGCCGGTGGCCGTGCTTTCGGCGCTGGCGCTGGGCCTGTCGGTAGACTTCGCCATCCATTTCATTGAACGCTACCGCGAAACCCGCAAACGGCATCCGTCCCGACAAGCAGCCATGGATGAGATGTTCGGTGAATCGGCGCGCGCACTGGCCAAAAACGCCCTGATTGTATCCATCGGATTTACACCGTTGCTGTTTGCGCCGCTTGTCCCTTACATCACCGTTGGCGTGCTGCTGGCATCCATCATGGCGCTTTCCTGGGCGACAACGGTACTGCTGCTGCCCGCCCTGATCGAGGCATTCAATGTGGGCGAAAAAAATGTCTGACCAAAGGAGATTGACAATGAAAAAGACAATATTGTTTTTTGCACTTCTTCTTGCCGCACCCGCATGGGCGGAAGATGCATCCGCCATTATGGAAAAGGCCCATCTGGCCAGTTACTACGCCGGCGATGACGGCAAGGCCAGGGTGCACATGGAAATCATCAACCCCGATGGCGGTAAACGTATCCGGGAATTCACCATCCTGCGCAAGGATGTGTCCGAGGGTGGCGACCAGTGGTTCTTCATCTATTTCAGGAAGCCCAACGATGTGCGTGACATGACCTTTCTGGTGAAAAAGCATCCCAAGGCCGACGATGATCGCTGGCTGTTTATTCCCTCCATCAAGATGATCAAGCGTATCGCCGCATCGGATGCGCGCAGTGCCTTTGTCGGCTCCGACTACACCTATGAAGACATTTCCGGCCGACATCCCAGCGAGGATGTTGCGGAACTCACCGGTGAGGAAGAGCTGAACGGACGTAATACATGGGTCATTAAAAACACGCCGAAGACACCGCTCAAGGATTACGCCTGGCGCAAGACATGGGTGGATCAGGCGACTTATCTCGTACTGAAAGAGTCCTATTATGATGAAGCGGGCAAGGAAGTCCGTCGCTTTACGAATGATGAAATCAAACAGGTGGACGGCTTCTGGATCGGCATTGCCGGCACGATGGAAAACCTGGAGCTGGACCACAAAACAACAGTGCGCTTTTCCGATGTGAAGCTGAATATCGGCGTCCCGGACAGGGTTTTCACCGAACGCAGCCTGAAATCTGCACCGAAAAAGTGGATTCGCTGACGTGATACCCCCCCGAATACAGCTGCCTTCGGCGGCAAGGATTCTCCCCTCCCTCTTCGCCGTCCTTGCCGCCGCCTTCCTTCTTCCGGCCACATCGTCTGCAGTCGAGACGGATATCCACGGCTTTATCATGGGTACCGGCAGTGTGCGCGTCAGCAATGTGCCGCTGAAAAGCGGTGAGACAAACAACTGGCTGCTTGGAGAGGAGCGCCTGCGCATTGACCTTGATGTTGAGTCGGACAGTGCTGAAACAGGCGCTGTGGCCAAAATTGATTTTCTCAACGACAACGTGGACGGCAAGACCAGTATCGAGGCCAGGGAGCTGTATGGCGAATACCGCGCCAATGCCTTCGAGATTCGCGCCGGTCGCCAGATGATCACCTGGGGTGTTGCCGACCGGCTGTTTATCAACGACGTATTCCCGAAGAACTGGACGGCCTTTTTTGCCGGCCAGCCGCTGGAATATCTGAAAATCGGCTCCGATGCGGTAAAAGTATCTGCTTTTGCCGGCAACTGGGATATCGAACTTGTCGCCATTCCCTTCGTGCAGACAGACGTGGTACCGCAATCCAATCGCTTTGTGGTTTTCGATCCCGGCTTTGCCATCCGGGAACCGGACAACAGCCTTGCAAACGGTGAGCTGGCGGCTCGCCTGCATACGACTTTCGGCACCATGGATGTTGCGCTTTATACCTTCCGCGGCTACTGGCATCAGCCGGACAAGGGCCTGTCGGGAACAATCCCCGGAGCAAATATCATCTTTCCCCGCCTGAATAACTATGGATTAACACTACAGGATTCGATTCTGGGAGGGGTATTGTCCCTGGAGGCCGGTTTCTATCAATCCGCCGATGATATAGCGGGCGCCGACCCCCTGATCGCCAACTCGCAATACCGCTACCTGATCGGTTATGAACGTGAGATTGTCACAGACGTGACCCTCGCCCTACAGTTTTATGGCGAGTTCATGGATAACCATGCTGCCTATCTGGCCGCTGCCGCCCCCGCCTTTGCCGTAGGCCTGGGCCCTCAACCGTTGCCGGAGCACCGCGTGATTGGCACAGCCAATATCCGTGCCCTGTGGTTGACCCAGACTCTGACGACAAGCCTGTTCGCCATGGTTGTTGCAGGTGGTGGCCGGATGCTGATACCGGATGTGCATTATGCCGTCACCGATGAATTCTCGGTCAATGTCGGCGGCCATATTTTCTGGGGCGGTCCGGACTCATGGATGCTCGGCATGATGAAGCATGACGACAACGTATATGCAAACGTTAAATGGAGTTTTTAATAATGAAAAATACGACACCGCACTGGATTACCATTGCTATATTGTTCGCTGTTATTACAGGGATTGGCATCAAGTTTTTCATCTTGGGCAGCACTGTCAGAGTCGCAGATGAACGAACTGCTGTATTACTTGAAGAAGGTGAACGACAACTGGTGCTGGAAGAAATGCGCGGTTTGCTCGAGGCCACTCAGCAGGTGATCGAAGGCCTGTCCAGCAGCGATATGAAACAGATTGAACAGGCTGCAACTGCCGTGGGCATGCAGGCAACCAGCACCATGGATGTGACGCTCAAGGCCAAGCTTCCCATGGAATTCAAGAAACTTGGATTTGCCACGCATACTGCTTTTGATGAGATCGCAGCCATGGCAAAAAAAACTGGTGATGCAAAGCTTATACAGAAGAAACTGGCCGATACCATGAATAACTGCATTGCCTGCCACGCAGGCTTTCAAATCCCATCAATAATCTCAAAAGGAGAAACATATGACAACTGAACGTGCAATCAGAATTATTGCCGGCAGCTTTATTCTGCTGTCGCTCTATCTTGCCTACCGCTACAACGGCGTCAGCCTTTTTGAGGCTCCCACATGGCTGTGGTTCACCGCCTTTGTCGGCGCCAACCTGTTGCAATCAGGCTTTTCACAGTGGTGCCTGATGGAAATCATTCTCAAAAAACTCGGCATAAAATCGGCGAAAGAGTTATATCAGAATGGCTGATTATACATGGGCCAGACTGCCTGAACGGTTCTTTAATCTGTCTGTTTTCGCTGGAAAGAGAAAGCAGACAGCCCAGAGAGGAAGCACGGCGTTCGACAACACGCCACATTTTACCGCGCATCGGCGCAAACAATAAACGGGACTCATCCCGGCCAGGAGATAAATACATGGCACATATAGTCATTATGGGAGCAGGAATCGGAGGCTTACCCGCTGCCTATGAAATGAAACAGGCTCTTAAAAAACTGAAAGGAGACCACGAGATCACGGTTGTATCCAATGTGGATTACTTTCACTTTGTTCCATCCAATCCGTGGGTTGCAATCGGCTGGCGTAAAAAGGAAGACATCAGCTTTCAGGTCGGTCCTTATCTGAAGAAGAAAGGTATCAACTTTGTTTCAGCCGGCGTAGATGAAATTCTGGCCGACAAAAACAGGCTGCGGCTCGGCAATGGCAAGACACTGGACTATGACTATCTGATCATTGCCACCGGTCCCCGTCTGGCGTTCGAACTGGTTGAAGGCATGGGTCCGGAGGGACACACGCACTCAATCTGTCATGTTGACCATGCGGAAACGGCATACAATGCATTCGAAGAGTTCTGCAAGGATCCGGGCCCCATCGTGCTTGGTGCGGTACCCGGCGTTTCCTGCTATGGACCAGCCTATGAATTTGCAATGATTCTGGATACCGAACTGCGCCGCCGCAAGATTCGCGACAAGGTACCGATGACCTTCATCACCCCGGAGCCCTATATCGGACATCTGGGGCTGGGCGGTGTCGAGGATTCCAAGCAGTTGCTGGAATCGGAGTTGCGCAAGCGTGACATCAAGTTCATTACCAACTGCAAGACAACCGCCATCCATGAGCATGCGATTGATATCGAGGAGGTAGACAGGAATGCTGAAACTATTGCTTCCCAGACGCTTGATTTCAAGTTCGCCATGTTGATGCCGCCGTTCCGGGGCGTCCCTCCCGTCGCCAACTGTGAGGGACTGGTCAACCCGTTGGGCTTCGTCACCGTCAACGAATACCAGCAGAACCAGAAATTCAACAACATCTATGCGACAGGGGTGATTGTTGCCATCCCGCCGGTTGAGCAAACGCCACTGATGGTCGGCACACCAAAGACCGGCTTTATGATTGAGACCATGACCACAGCCGCAGTACACAATATCTGCCATGATATCAAAGGCGAAGTGCCCGAGAAAGTTGGCACATGGGGCGCTATCTGTCTGGCCGATTTCGGTGACGGTGGCGTTGCGCTGGTAGCCATTCCGCAAATTCCGCCACGCAACATGACTTGGGCAAAGGGAGGAAAGTGGGTACACACAGCCAAAGTCTGGTTCGAAAAATATTTCATTCGCAAAATGAAAAAGGGTAATTCCGAACCCTTTTTTGAAAAGGCATTTCTAAAGAAATTTGGCATTGAACGCCTGAAGGACAACTGATGCAACTGGAACTGTCGCATGAGGATGGTGTACGCTTTACCGCCCATTGCCGAACCCACCATTTTACCATTGACCAGCCGACAGGGGCCGGCGGCACAGACGCCGGCCCTACTCCGCTCGAACTGTTTGCAACATCCGTCGCCAGTTGCGTGGGTTATTATGTGGTTCGCTTTCTTGAGCAGGCCGGTCTGCCTGACAAAAAAGTAACCATTGGCTGCGACTGGACGATATCCAAAGACATGCCAAAGCGCATTGCTACCGTACGCCTTCATCTGAGAATCCCCGACCTGCCGGAGAACAGACAGGCAGCGATTCGACGGGTGGCTGAACGCTGTCTGATTCATCAGACCCTGAAGCAGGGACCGGAGCTCACACTGGTTGTAGAAACACTGGAATAAGCGCTTGCAGCAGCATCAGCTAATGGCTTGCGATTAAATTCCCCGCATGTAAAGCTAAGGCGTAAGGTATTCTAAAATCATGAAAAAATCACTCCTCCCGGCTTACACAAATGCATGACTGCGGCTGGCTTCGCACTTTCCCGGAGCTGATGAATATCAAGGATGCTGAATGGCACAAGATTGCTGACAGAGTAAAAGTTCTTCAGATTGCCAAGGGCAGCGTGCTGTTTCGCGATGGCGATAGCTGCGGCAGCTACGTGCTGGTGATTTCTGGCGCAATACGCGTACAGAAGATGGATTCTCAGGGACGGGAGATTGTCCTTTACCGTGTGGAAGAAGGACAAACCTGCATGCTTACAACCATCTGTCTGATGGGTTCGCAGGAGTATCCCGCCGAGGGTATTGCCGAAACTGATGTAGAACTGGCGATGCTTCCACTGAACGGCTTTGAGCATGCTCTGGCTGCCAGCACCGGCTTCCGGCGTTTTGTTATGAACAGCATCGGCCAGCGAATCTGCGATCTGATGCAGCTGGTGGAAGATGTCGCCTTTGGGCGCATGGATGCGAGGCTTGCCCGCCTGTTGCTCAGGCGTAGTCGGCAACAGGATGAACTGGACTGCACGCATCAGGAATTGGCTTTCGAGCTGGGTACAGCGCGAGAGGTTGTCAGCCGCCTGCTCAAGGACTTCGAAAACAGGAAATGGGTGCAGCTAAGCCGGGGGAAAATAAAACTGCGCAATGCTGGAGCTCTGACTGAAATTGCAGAACAGGAAAAGTGACAAAGTCACGGAAGACTTCATGGTCAGCAAGCAGTATTACAGACGACTTATAAAAATCATAAGGAGGTTATGATGAAATCAAATGTTGGAAGTGTTGATAGCGTTATTCGTATTATTGCAGGTCTGGCAGCTATTGCATTCGGCTACTTTGGTGGTCTGGCAAGCCCATGGAACTGGGTGGCCATGGGGGTTGGCGCTGTATTGATTGTCACTGCCCTGGTCAAATTCTGTCCGGCTTACGCTGTTATCGGCGCAAACACCTGCAATAAAGACTGACGATCATGTAACGCACCTGGCGGTGCTCTATCGTACTTGTTGCCGTGCTTCTCATGCCGCTTGCGGACTCCGCCTGTGGTATGAGCGGGCAGACCGGTGGTTATGAGATTACAATCGAATCGTGTCCCATTCACACATGCACTGGCCTCAGGGAGAGTATGCAAACATCCCATTTGTAGTGATGATAGGGGTCTGCACAGCTGAAGAATATGCCATACAAAGAGGTGGATTATGAACAGAACGCAACAGGATCCGCCCGCAAGTCAACGTGTTACCACACCGGCTAATTACCACTTTCCATGGTATGTACGCATCTTCTTCTGGAACCAGAAACGGAAATACGGTGCGGTTCTTGAACCTGCCCGCCTGTGGGGACGGACACCGAAGGTTTTTACCGCCCTCGCCCTGCTCTATGGCGCGCTTGACCGCCGCTCTTCACCTGTTGAGCCCGCGCTGCGCACACTGATCACGGTGCGCGTCTCGCAGATCAATTGGTGCCCTTTCTGTGTAGACATCAACTCAGGCACGGCAATGAAAAGACATGTTAGTGAGGAAAAACTGGCTGATCTGTCACAGTTCGAGCAAAGTGGATTGTTCAGCGACAGGGAAAAAGCAGCGCTGGCCTATGCCGAGGCCGTCACGATAACCGACAAGGCGGTAGACGCGGAGTATTTCGACAGGCTCAGGAGCCATTTTGATGATGACGCTATCGTAGAGTTGACCGGCCTGATTGCTTTCCAGAACTTGTCGAGCAAATTCAACGCCGCGCTTGGCGTAGCCCCACAAGGCTTTTGCACTGCGGCACCCCAACCACAAAATAAAACAACTGACAACAAAGGAGATAAATGATGAAGCCTTCACGCATTGTACTGGCCCTATTCCTTTCCACGGCTCTGCCTTTAATGGCCGCTGCCTGCGGCTCTGGCGAGCAAACGGATGCAGGGTATGAAAATACAACCGTCTCCCATGCACACCAGCACTGGAGCCAGGGAGAAAACGCAGCCATCCCTTTTCTGATGCTGGATGTCCGCACAGATGAGGAATATGCCGATGGCCATATCCCGGGAGCCAGGTTGATTCCAGTCCAGGAACTTGCAAAGCGAGTCACAGAAGTCCCGAAAGACAGGCAGGTATATATTTACTGCCACTCCGGCGTTCGCTCGGCACAGGCTTCTTCGATGCTGTCCAAGGCGGGATTCACACGCATTGAAAACATTAAGGGCGGCATTGAGGCCTGGAAAAAGGCTGGCTATCCCGTTACCAAATAACCCATGAGCGGGCGATTTAACCTGCAGATTAATTATTACCAGAAAGACACGGCCGGCGATGCCGTATTTTCTGTGTTTATCGCAGCATTATTCCGGCCTAAAAGGCTGTTTGAACAAATGCCAAAGGCAAACGGATATGGCGACAATGTCCGGCTGATGGTCATGTATATGTCGGTGCCGCTGATTATGGCCAGCATGCTGACAGGTTTTGTATCGGCGATTGTCATCCTGCCGATCGGACTCGCTGCGGGCATCAGCACATCCTAGC
>JBHHXG010000042.1:0-14889 GCA_046756985.1 Mariprofundaceae bacterium
CCGATTCGGTTTCCGAGGCCATCATTGCGGCGATGAATAAGAAATTTGGAGCGAGCCTGAGGGGCTGATGCTTGCAGGGGTTGACGAGGTAGGCCGCGGGCCGCTGGCAGGCCCTGTGGTGACAGCAGCGGTGATTCTTTCTCCAGACGATCCGATGCTGGGCCAATACCGCGATTCCAAGAAGGTCTCCGAAAAGAAACGCATCCGGTTGTATCACCATATCCGTCAACATGCGGTGGCTTATGCGGTCGCCCAAGCCAGCACCGGAGAAATTGACCAGTTGAACATTCTGCATGCCACGATGCTGGCCATGCGCAGGGCAGTTGAATCCCTGCCTCAGGCACCTTCAAAAGTACTGGTTGATGGCAACCGTTGTCCGGATATGCCGGTTCCCGTCTCCGCCGTGATTGGTGGTGATGATATAGTACAGGAGATTGCCGCAGCCTCAATTATCGCCAAAGTGGTGCGCGATCGCCTGATGCAACAGCTGGATGTCCGATATCCCCAATATCAGTTTGCCAGACACAAGGGCTACGGCACAAAGGCGCATATGGATGCCTTGCGGGAGCATGGCCCCTGTGCAGCGCATCGCACAAGTTTTGCGCCTGTCACCAGATATGCAACCCATTGAAATGTGCAGTCTGAAGCCTGATATCGACACTGTAAGATACATCACGGATAAGCGACAAAAGAAGCATTAGAGTCCGGTGCATTGCCACCGAAATACAATGAGTGGTAGATATTACCCTCATGGGCTTGTTGGCCTGGGTATGTATGCGTTCTTCCCCCTCCCTCCCCGTCGCATACATCCCGGGCCAAATTTTTTCATCCTGGCATTTCAGCATGCAAGTCCGTCATGCTAGTTTCCCGGGCATGGCCAAAGCAGAAAAAACCGCGACCCA
Organism: Mariprofundaceae bacterium; assembly: GCA_046756985.1. GTDB lineage: Bacteria > Pseudomonadota > Zetaproteobacteria > Mariprofundales > Mariprofundaceae > JBHHXG01. The sequence continues at coordinate 903 of JBHHXG010000042.1, forward strand.
TACGCCGATGATGCAGCAGTACCTCCGCATCAAGGCAGAGTATGCGGATTGCTGCCTGTTCTACCGCATGGGCGATTTTTACGAGATGTTTTATGACGATGCAGTGGAGGCATCCGGAATCCTTGATATCGCACTGACCAAGCGCGGCAAGAGCAATGGCGAAGACATTCCAATGGCCGGTGTGCCGTGGCATCAGGCCGAAGGCTATCTGGCCAGGCTTGTGCAGGCAGGGAAGCGGGTGGCTATCTGTGAGCAGATGGAACCCCCTGATGGAAAGAAAGGCCCGGTACGGCGCGAGGTGGTGCGTGTTGTTACGCCCGGTACAATTACCGAATCCGAGCTGTTGGATCATGCACGGAAAGCGCCGCTGGCTGCCTTATTCCAGCAAGGAGATCAGTGGGGCATCGCTTCCTTGGATTTGTCCAGCGGACAGTGGCGATTGACAGAAGGTCATGGTGCGATCCGTCTGCAGGAATGTCTTGCCGTGCTTGCGCCCGCCGAGTTGTTGCTTACCAGCGATACGGAACTTGCACTGGATATACAGACAGCACAGCCGGGCGACTGGAGCTTTGCTCCACAGGTGGCGAAAGAACAGCTGCAGCAGCATTTTGGTGTCGGCGACTGGCAGGCAATGAATCTGGAGACGCATCCGCTGGCCGCTGCTGCTGTGGGCGCAGTGCTCGTCTATCTTGAGCAAACTCAGAAATGCGCACTGAGCCATCTGGCTATGCCGGTATTTCATGAACAGGCCGATGGCATGCGGATTGATGCACGTTCACGGCGCAATCTGGAACTGCATAGTTCGCTCACAGGTGATCCGAAGGCGAGCTTGGTCGGTGTGCTGGACCATACGCTGACGCCAATGGGTGCAAGGCTGCTACGTGAATGGCTGGACCACCCGCTGGCGGATATTGATGCCATTAGCGTACGTCAGGATGGTGTGCAAAGCCTGCTGGACGATACGGATGCCAGAGGGCGATTGCGTTCGGTACTGAAGAGTGTGCGCGATATGGAACGCATGTTGACGCGTATTGTGCTCAACCGCGCTGCACCGCGTGACTTCAGAGGGCTTGCTGAAAGTCTGCTGGCATTGCCTGAATTGTCCGCTGTACTGGGCAAGCGCAGTGGTATGTTTGCCGAATTGCTGCCGAAGCTTATGGGCCTTGAGGGTATGGCGACAAGACTGGATACGGCTATCAGGGATAATCCTCCGGCCATTTTTCGTGAAGGAGGGGTGATTAAGGCAGGCTTTGATGCCGAGCTTGATCGCCTGCAAGGGCTAGCGAACGACGCAGGGGAGTGGCTACGCAATTACGAGGCGAAAGAGCGTGAGCGGACAGGGCTTGCCAACCTGCGTGTCAAATACAATAAGGTATTTGGCTATTTCATCGAGATATCGAAGGCGCAGGCAGTCGATGCGCCACCGGAGTACGTCCGCAAGCAGACACTGGTCAATGCCGAGCGTTTTATTACCGATGAGCTGCATCGTTTTGAATCCGAAATTCTGGGCGCAAGGGATGCTGTGCTGCAGCGGGAAGCGGATATCATTGAGGTACTGCGGCAGGAGTTATGCGCACTGGCAGCTTCTGTTCAGGCGGCGGCAAGGGCCGTGGCTGAACTGGATGTGCTGGCATGCTTTGCCGAGGTTTCGGCGGAGCAACACTATACTCGGCCACAGATGCGTGATGGGAGAAAGCTGATTATTTCTGGCGGCCGGCATCCGGTTGTTGAGCATTTTCTGAGCGGGGAGCCATTTGTTGCAAACGATACCCATATGGATATGAAAAAGCGCCGTTTCATGCTTCTGACCGGACCCAATATGGGCGGCAAATCCACCTATATGCGGCAGGTTGCCTGGATTGTATGGCTGGCGCATACGGGGTGTTTTGTGCCGGCCGATGAGGCTGAAGTACCATTGACCCGGCGCATCTTTACCCGCGTGGGGGCAGGCGATGAGCTGGCCAGCGGACGTTCAACGTTTATGGTCGAGATGATGGAAACAGCAACAATCCTGAATCATCTCGAACCGAGATCACTGGTGATTATTGATGAAATTGGCAGGGGAACGAGCACATGGGACGGGTTGGCGATTGCCTGGGCCGTGGCCGAACGTCTGATCGGTTCGGAGGATGTGCTGACACTGTTTGCCACACATTATCACGAACTGACTGAATTGCCGGATGAACATGATGTGGCGTTCAATGCCTCGGTAACCGTGCGGGAGTGGAATGGCTCGGTCATTTTCATGCACAGGGTCATCGAGAACGCCGCTGATCGCTCCTATGGTATTGCAGTGGCACAACTGGCAGGCCTGCCACCGGATGTCGTACAACTGGCGCGTGAACATCTGTTTCGGCTGGAGCATGCCTCCGAAGTGCATGCCGAATCAGGCAAGCCGCAACTGGGCCTGTTTGCCGAGGCCGAAAAACGCAGAAATGAACAACAAACAGCTGCCCTGAAAGCACTGGTGGATGAGATTGCAGCGCTGGATGTAGACGCCATGCGTCCCCTGGATGCGCTGAATGTTCTGCATCGGCTGCAGTCAAAGCTGAATGAGAGCCACCATGACTGAGGCCAAACAGCAGCTGCAGAAACTGTACGCCGAAATCGGTGACATGTTTAATGCCGGAGAAGAAGGTGGCGTGCTTGTCCGGCGCATGTGTGAAGGCGTGGATCGGTTGTTGACCGATTTGTGGCGGCAGAAAGCGCCGCAGGCTTGCCATGTGGTGGACTTGGTGGCCGTCGGCGGTTATGGCCGTGGTGAGTTGGCACCCTATTCGGACTGGGATTTGTGGTTTCTGGTGCCGGATGATATGACATCAGAAGTCGAGGAAGATATTCAGGCCTTTCTCTATGCGCTGTGGGACATGAATGTGAAAATTGGCCATGCCGTGCGTTCGGTGAAGGATACCATCAGTCATGTACGCGAGGACTGGGATTCGGCAACTGCGGCTATGGAATCCCGTCTGCTGCATGGGGAAGGCGTTGTGTACGCCGCCATGCAGACAAAGCTGGCGGGTTTTTTCAAGCGCCGGCGCAAGGCGTTTGTCGAGGCCAAGCTGGCCGAACTTGAAGCAAGGCATACACGTGCTGGTGGTACTGCCTTTCTGATGGAGCCGGATATCAAGGATGGTAAGGGAAGCCTGCGTGATGTGCAGGCCGTATTCTGGATGGCCAAGGCATGGTATGGCAGTCAGGACATGGATGACTTGGTTGAAAAAGACGCGATTTCGGCCGCCGAGCAGGAACATCTGCTGGCTGCGCAGAACTTTTTATGGCGCTGCCGCTGCGGTCTGCATTTGGAGGTGAAGCGCGCCAGTGACCGGCTGGGATTTGAGCAACAGGCCGAACTGGCCAGACGCATGCATTACGAGGATTCGGAGCATAAACCTGCCGTGGATGCGTTTATGAAAGATTTTTTCCGTTATGCGGGCCGCGTGGCGCGGGTCAGCGGCATGCTGTGTATGTATTTTCAGGAGCAGTTGCATCCAAAACGCTTTGCCATCAGAAGGGACATCGGCGATGGCCTTACGCTGGTTGGGCAGCATGTTGGCGTGCGCGATGAGCAGGTATTCGTTGAGGATCCGCTCAGGCTTCTGCGTATCTTTCATGTGGCGCAGCAGGGCCACCGCCGGCTTTCCAGCGGAGCGCTGCGTCAGGTCCGGGCCAATGTGCTGATTATTGATGACGCATTCCGCGCCAATCCTGAAGCGCACCGGATTTTTCTTACGATTCTGCGAGAACCGCGCAATGTGGCATGGGCGTTAAAAGAAATGAATGATACCGGCGTACTCGGGCGCTTCATCCCCGAATTCCGTCACGCCGTCGGTCTCGGGCAGTTCAACCGCTATCATGCCTATACGGTGGACGAACATACCATCAGGGCGGTTGGAGAAGCGCGTAATATGTCTCATCGGGACAGGGAAGAACGCCTGCCGTTGGCTCATCAGGTTATACAGAAAATACGCCGGGTTGAGCTACTATATATTGCACTTCTTTTTCATGATATTGCCAAGGGTATGCCCGGCGATCATTCAGAAAACGGGGAGAGGTTGGCAAGAGGGTTTTGTCAGCGTATCGGCCTGAATCAGGATTCTACCGATCTGATAGGCTGGCTGGTGCGTGAGCATTTGACGATGGCCATCACATCGCAGCGTTTCGATCTGGATGATCCGAGTGTCATTGCGCATTTTGCTGAGCGGGTTGGCGATGTCGGCCGTCTGAATTACCTGCTGTGCCTCACTGTGGCGGATATCGCAGCTGTGGGTCCGAATGTCTGGAATGACTGGAAAGGGTCATTGTTGCGCGGCCTGTATCTGGCCACTGAACGGGTGTTGATGGGCGAAGTGGAGCGTGGTGAGGAACTGGAGCAGCAAATTCGCGTACGCAAACAAAGCGCCCTGGCCAAGACCGAGGGTGATGCACAGGCGCTGAGGCGTGCAATGGAAATCCTGCCCTGGCGCGGTATTATGCATTTCCCTCCATATCAGTTGCGGATCGTCGTTGAGTTGCTGGCGCAGGTCGAAGCAGGTACGGGCGTCAGCATACGCGTGGACCAAATACGCAGCGAGACAATGGTAAGCATAGTGGCTGATGAATGGGGAGGAATGTTTGCTGCGCTGGCTGCTGCAATAAGTTCAGGGCATGCAAACATTGTAGCGGCACATGCCTATGAACTGCTTGACGGGCGGGTGCTTGATGTATTCCATATTCAGGGAGCCGAAGGCAAAGCGATGGATGTGGACAGCGATCTTCATCGCCTGCAACAGCGCATTGAAAATGTTCTTGCCGAAAAGTCGTCCGAGGCTTTCAGTTTTCCGGCCTGCAAGGTCAATACGCTGATGCGGCAAGTGCATATCAGTGTGCGGGAATTATCGTATGCTTCAAGCCGTCAGACGGCCATTGAGATAACGGCAGCTGACCGGCCAGGTTTGCTTGCCCAGCTTGCCTATGCTATTCACCAGCAGGGTCTCAATATCCGCGGTGCGGCGATCACCACATTCGGCGAGAAAGCGGTGGATGTGTTTTTCCTGCAAAGTAAGGAAGGCGACCTACTTCCGACCGCTGAAAAGGAAGCATTGTGTGCCCATCTTAAGGATGTAGCCCATCTTCCGGAGGAATGATGCAGCATTTGTTTGAATGGATGCGGGGTGAACGCAAACGCAAGGGCTTTGTACTGGCGCTTGGCGGCGGCGGTGGCCGGGGGCTTGCGCATCTGGGTGTACTGGACGTGCTGGAGGCGCACGAGTTGCGTCCTGATGCCATTGTCGGCAGCAGTATCGGAGCGCTGTTCGGGGCAATGTATGCTGTCCATCCCGATTCCGGGGAGTTGAAGCAGCGTATTCTGTCGTTTCTCGATTCCGATGAAACATTTGGCAGCCTGAATCTGCCAGCGCTGAGCAGCGTGGAAGGTGCGGAAGCCGAAGACCAGACATGGCTAAGCCGGCTGACAGCGGCGGCAAGGCAGTCCATTCTGTTTACGCGGGTGGCAACCGATATTGCCGTGGCAGACGTAGACAAGCTGATTGATATCTGTCATACCCTTTGTGACGCTGATTCCTTCAAAGAAGCAAAAATACCGCTGTATATCACAGCCGTGCAGTTCCCCAGCGGTGAGTGTCATATTTTCTCAAAAGATACCAAGGGCTCTCTGCCCTGTGCGATTGCGGCAAGTATGGCGGTACCGGGTGTGTTCGATCCGGTCAAGGTCGGAGGAGAGCGTTTTCTTGATGGCGGCATTGCCAGTGAACTGCCGGCCAAAGAGGCAAAAATGATCGCCATGCCTGGACAGATTGCGGTGGCGGTGAATGTGGGTTCGCGCCCCAGCCCGGACAATGAACCCGGCAATGTTATCGGCATGCTGGACTGGGCAACGCGTATCAAAGCCTTGTATCTGAGGCAGTACAAGAAGGAGCATGCCGATGTGCTGATCGAACCGCTGGTTGGCTTTACGCAGTGGCACGATTTTTCAAATCCCGATCAGGAAATTGAACGTGGCCGGCAGGCAGCCCTTGAGCAGATTCCCAAACTGCTGAAGCTGGTGGGGGGATGAACGGGTATTCCTGGAATCTGCATACGCCGGAGCAATGGCTTGGTCTGTTTGGCGCTATGCTGATTCTTGGCGCCTATATGATTACGGTAGGCAGGCCCAAAAAACGCTGTCTGGCCTATTCTATCAGCCTGAGCGGCGGTCTGCTGTTGCTGGCCGTAGCGCTGATTTACCATAATTTCGGTCTTATTGTGCTCGAAATATTCTGGGTGGCAATCAATGCGTGGGGCCTCTGGAGGGTATACCGGGAGCGAAAGCCAATCTGATGAAACATGTGGATCGCGCCATCGTGCTGGCAGCAGGCCTGGGCACACGTCTAAAATGGCTGACAAATGACAGGCCCAAGGCATTGATGCAGATTGCCGGCATGCCTGTTCTGGCGCATGTCATTCATCGTCTTGTGGCGCAGGGCATCCATGATATTGCCATCAATGTCCATCATCATGCGGACATCCTGATCGATGCCATGGGCGATGGTGCGCAGTTTGGTGCGCGTCTTGTATTCAGCCGTGAGCCGGAGTTGCTCGATTCCGGCGGCGGAGTAGCGCAAGCGCTGCGCCTGTTACCCGGCGATGGCCTGTTCGCAGTGCATAATGCGGATGTGCTGGCTGATGTGGACATACAAGCGCTGGCGGTATGCACGCCGCAAGGGGGTGCATGCCTCGCCCTTGTATCGAATCCAGCCCATCATCCGCAAGGTGATTTTGGACTTCAGGGCGGATTGATCAGTAGAGATGTGATCAGCAGAAATGGTGATGTGCGCTATACATTTGCCGGGGTTTCGGTCTGGGATGAGGTAGTGTTTGACGGCCCCTCTGCCGGTTCGGCATTTCCGCTGATGCGTCCCATGCAGCAGTTGATCGATTGCGGCAGGCTTGCCGGATTGCTGCATCACGGCGCATGGTTTGACATCGGCCGGCCATATGATCTGATGCGGGCACGGAGGCAATGGCATGGCTGATTTGAATACATCAGGAACAGAGCGGAAGCTGTTATGGGCCATGGTAATCGCCATTGCCGCAGGCGGTATTTCCGGTTACTTCTGGGGCGAGGCCATGCTGGCCGTGGATTGGCTGGGTAAACTGTTCCTGACGGCGCTGAAGATGATGATTGTGCCTCTGGTGGCGGCCAGTATCATTACCGGCGTGGCAGGCCTTGGCGATGTGCGCAAGCTGGGCCGGCTGGGTGGTGCCAGTGTGGCCTATTATGCCATTACAACGTTCATTGCGGTCAGCATCGGCCTGCTCATGGCCAATCTTTGGCGGCCAGGCGCAGGTGTGCCGCTTGGTGCGGATCTGCAGGCGCCGGAAACCAGGGTTGGTGATATCGGCATTACTGATCTGATCCTGTCACTGGTGCATCCGAACATCATCGGTGCGGCTGCTGATATGAAGCTGTTGCCCATCATCACATTCTGTATTGCCTTTGCCGCAGCATTGTCCACCTTGGGCAAGCGGGGAGAACCGGTGATTGCGTTCTTCGACAGCCTGAATGAAGGCATGATGAAGCTTGTACACTGGCTGATGTATTTTGCACCGATTGGCGTGTTTGCGCTGATTGCCGCGCGCCTTGGCGCAGCTGGCGGAGGTGAAGCCTTTTTCGTCCAGTTGGCGGGTCTGGCCAAATATGCATTGGCTGTGATTTCCGGCCTGCTTGTCCACGCTGCTGTGCTATGTGTGCTGCTGTATATCCTGGCGCGTCAGCATGTCGCCGAGTATCTGCGGCATATGGCGACGGCATTGATGACGGCTTTTTCCACAGCATCATCGAGTGCCACGTTGCCGCTCACGATGGATGGCGTAAAGGCGGCTGACGTGCCCGAAACCGCCCGTCGCTTTGTATTGCCTTTGGGGGCAACGATCAATATGGATGGAACGGCGCTTTATGAGGCAGTAGCCGTGCTCTTTATCGCGCAGGCGATGGGTATTGATCTCTCCGCTGGGCAGCAACTGCTGGTGCTGTTGACAGCCACAATGGCAGCGATTGGCGCTGCCGGGATTCCCGAAGCGGGGCTGGTGACGATGGTCATTGTGCTGGAGGCCGTGGGTCTGCCACTGGAAGGTATCGGGCTGATTCTCGCCATTGACTGGTTCCTGGACCGCTGCCGTACGACGGTCAATGTCTTTGGTGATTCTGTCGGCGCTGCCGTGGTGGGGAGGCTCAACAGGGAGTAACAGAACTTGTTCGAAGCTTCCCCTGTTGTTGCCGGGGCATAATCAAACTAGTATTGCGCGCCTTTAACATTCTGGAGGCGCACGCGATGGCAGAAGACCGGCACCTTACTTCCGGCGAAGGATTAACATTTGACGATGTGCTACTGGTGCCTCAGGCAAGTTCGGTGCTACCAAGAACCGCGGACACATCATCCCTTCTGACACGCAATATCCGTCTAAACATTCCCATTGTGTCCGCTGCCATGGACACCGTCACTGAATCCAGTACAGCCATTTGTCTGGCGCAGGAAGGTGGCATTGGTGTTATTCACAAGAATTTCTCTCCGGAGGAGCAGGCTGCCGAAGTGCGCCGCGTCAAACGTCATGAAGCCGGCGTGGTACAGGAGCCGCTGACTGTAACTCCGGACATGCCACTTTCGGCTGTGCGCGATCTCTCTGACCGGCACGGCTTCTCCGGATTCCCGGTGCTCGATGCCGGCGGCAAGGTCTGCGGCATTATTACCAACCGCGATATTCGTTTTGAAACGGATATGGATACACCCGTTCAGCAGATGATGACACCGCGCGAAAAACTGGTAACGGTAAAACACGGCACTGATCTGGAAGCCTGTAAACAGCTATTCCGCGAGCACCGCATTGAAAAGTTGCCGGTAGTGGGCGCAAAAGATCGTTTACAGGGTATGATTACAGTGCGTGATATTGAAAAATCCACGGCCTTCCCCAATGCTGTTCGTGATGATCTGGGCCGTCTGCTGGTGGCTGCTGCGGTGGGCGTCGGAGACAAGGAGCTGCTCCGTTTCGAGGCATTGATGGATGCGGGCGTGGATGCCGTTGTTGTGGATACGGCCCATGGCCATTCAAAGGGCGTGATTGCACAGGTGTGCGAGCTTAAAAAACAGCATGGCGATAACATCCAGATTATTGCAGGCAATGTGGCAACAGCTGCAGCGACACGGGCTCTGATCAAGGCCGGTGCGGATGCGGTGAAGGTCGGCATAGGCCCCGGTTCGATTTGTACCACACGTATGATCGCTGGTGTTGGCATGCCCCAGTTATCAGCAATCATGCGCTGTGCCGAAGCGGCGAAGGGCAGCGGCGTGCCCATCATTGGAGATGGCGGTATCAAGTTTTCCGGGGATTTTGCCAAGGCTGTTGCGGCAGGGGCCTCGATCTGTATGTTCGGTTCAATGTTTGCCGGCACCGATGAGGCTCCGGGCCAGAAGATTTTGTATCAGGGCCGCACCTACAAGGCCTATCGGGGTATGGGCTCATTGGGCGCCATGCAGAAGGGCAGCAAGGATCGCTATTTTCAGGGCGATGTCGATGAGGCGATGAAACTGGTGCCGGAAGGCATCGAGGGCCGTGTCGCATACAAGGGGGCGCTGGCCGATATCCTGCACCAGCTTGTCGGCGGGCTGCGTGCAGCCATGGGCTATATCGGTGCGGCGAACCTTGCCGATATGCATAAAAAGGCGAAATTTATCAAGATTACCAGTGCGGGCCTGCGTGAAAGTCACGTGCATGATGTGTCGATTACCGAAGAAGCACCGAATTATCGTTTAGATTCCTGAAGTTAATCATAGCATGGAAAAAATCCTGATTCTGGATTTCGGTTCGCAGTACACGCAGTTGATTGCGCGCAGGGTTCGCGAAGCGCAAGTTTACAGTGAGTTGCATCCCTGGGATATGAGTGAGGCCGATATTCGAGCCTTCAATCCATCGGGTATCATTCTCTCCGGTGGGCCGAGTTCTGTCTATGAAGAGGAAACACCGAAGGTGCCACAGGCGGTATTCGAACTGGGGGTGCCGGTTTTGGGCATCTGCTACGGCATGCAGGCCATGGCCTCACAGCTTGGAGGCATGGTTGATACCGGCCATGCCCGTGAGTTTGGTTATGCGGAGATTCTGACCAGCGGCGATTCGCCGCTGTTACGCGGCATTGAAGACCGGAAAAATGGCGTGCTCGATGTCTGGATGAGTCATGGTGATAAGGTGGCAACATTGCCGGACGGCTTCCATGTCCTTTGCAGCAATGAATCGACGCCGATCGCGGGCATGGCCGATGAGACTCGCCGTTTCTATGGCCTGCAGTTTCATCCGGAAGTAACCCACACGCCTCAGGGCAAGACGATTCTGGACCGTTTCGTGCATGAGATTTGCGGTTGTGGTCAGGAATGGACCATGCCGCACTACATTGATGAAGCGGTGGCGCATATTCGCCAGCAGGTGGGCGAGGAGGAGGTGCTCCTCGGCCTTTCCGGTGGTGTGGATTCTTCGGTGGCGGCGGCGCTGTTGCACCGTGCCATTGGAGACCAGCTGACCTGTGTGTTTGTCGATAACGGCCTGTTGCGGCTGAATGAGGCCGAGCAGGTGATGGATGCCTTTGCCGGCAACCTTGGTGTTAAGGTCGATCATGTCGATGCAAGTGCCGAATTTCTGCAGTACCTGAAAGGTGTTTCCGACCCGGAGGCCAAACGCAAGATCATCGGCCGTGAGTTTGTGCATGTGTTTCAGGCTGAGGCTGAAAAGATGCCGAATGCCAAGTGGCTGGCGCAGGGCACGATCTATCCGGATGTAATCGAGTCGGCGGGTTCCAAAACCAAGAAGGCGCACACCATCAAGAGCCATCACAATGTCGGTGGTCTCCCGGAAACCCTGCATCTGAAGCTGCTGGAACCACTCAGGGATTTGTTTAAGGATGAGGTGCGCGAACTGGGTGTGGCCCTGGGGTTGCCGCATGACATGGTTTATCGTCATCCATTTCCGGGGCCAGGACTTGGCGTGCGTATTCTGGGCGAAGTCAAAAAGGAATATGCTGATCTGCTGCGCATGGCTGATGCAATTTTTATCGAGGAGCTGCATGCCTCCGGCTGGTATGAGAAAACCAGCCAGGCCTTTGCCGTTTTCATGCCGGTGAAGTCAGTAGGCGTGATGGGTGACGGGCGCACCTATGAGTGGGTGGTTGCACTTCGTGCTGTTCAGACACAGGATTTCATGACTGCGCATTGGGCGGAATTGCCACATGCGCTTTTGGCCAGGGTTTCCAATCGCATCATCAATGAAGTACGCGGCATCAACCGGGTTGTTTACGATGTTTCAGGCAAACCGCCTGCGACGATTGAATGGGAATAACACAAAACAAGGAGAGAGAGATGAAGAAAATGACATGGGGTGGGCTGGCAGCAGTTGTGCTGATGACAGGTTGTTCGCAGCAGGCGGAAACGCCAAAAGAGGTTTCGCTGATAAGTGAGCAGGATAAATTCAGCTATGCCATTGGTCTGGATGTAGGGAATTCACTGAAAGGCATGAATAGAGGGATCAATCTGGATGCCTTTATGGCGGCAGTGCGTGTTCAGATGGAAGGAGGCGAACCCAGGCTGACACAACAGGAAGCCGGAGAGGCCAAGCAGGCCTTTTTCAAGGAACGCGCCGACCAACAGGCGGCAGAACGTAAAAAATCAGGGGAGAAGAATATGCAGGAAGGCAAGGCTTTTTTGGCCGAAAATGTGAAGAAGGAAGGCGTCACTGCGACAGCAAGCGGTTTGCAGTACCAAGTAATTACCATGGGTGATGGCGCAAAGCCCAAGGCAACTGATAGCGTTGAAGTGCATTATCGCGGCACACTGCTTGACGGCACGGAATTTGATTCATCATACAAGCGTGGGCAGCCGATCAGCTTTCCATTAAATGGCGTGATCAAGGGCTGGACCGAAGGCCTTCAGCTGATGCCGGTGGGCAGCAAATTCAAGTTCTTCATTCCATCCGAGCTTGGCTACGGTGAGCGTGGTGCTGGCGCTGCGATCGGTCCGAATGCAACATTGATCTTTGAGGTTGAACTGTTGAGTATCAAGGGTTAGGGCCTGTTAACATTCATTCTGGCCGTAGTTAAATGTTTGATCGTCTGACTGAAAAGCTCGGAGGTATCGCCAACAGGCTCCGGAGTAGCGCCCGCGTCTCCGAAGCGGACCTGGATGCCACCTTGCGTGAAATGCGTATGGCGATGCTGGAGGCCGATGTTGCCCTGCCGGTCGTGCGCCATCTGATGAGTGAGGTGCGCGAACGCGCACTTGGCACGGAAGTTGCCAAGAGCCTGCAGCCCGGTCAGATCATCGTCAAAATCCTGCATGACACGCTGACCGGTATTCTGGGTGGCCAGCGGCGTGATCTTGATATTGCGGCCATTCCATCGGTTATTCTGTTGTGCGGCCTGCAGGGTGCGGGCAAAACAACGACGGCTGGTAAACTGGCGAGGATGCTGGCTTCAGAGGGCCGGAAGGTGGCGCTGACCAGCGTGGATGCAACGCGGCCTGCCGCGCGCGAACAGCTGCAGGTGCTGGCAGGACAGATTGATGTGCCATATCTGGCCGGCGATGGCAGTACAGCGTCCAAGATGGCCGCATCATCACTCGATCAGGCGCGCAGGCAGGGCCATCATATCCTGATTCTGGATACGGCTGGCCGGCAGGTTGTTGATAATGCGCTGATGGCTGAAATTCGTGAAGTAGAGAAGGCAGTCAAGGCAAGCGAGCGCCTGCTGGTGCTGGATTCGATGACTGGTCAGATGGCGTTGCAGGTAGCAGAACAGTTCCACCAGTCGATTGCTCTCTCCGGCTGCATTCTGACCAAGACTGATGCCGATGTGCGTGGCGGCGCCGCGCTGTCGGTGGCTCACAGCACCGGCGTGCCGGTGCGTTTTGCCGGTACCGGAGAGAAAATTGACGCCTTTGAAATCTTTGATCCGGAGCGCATGGCCGGCCGCATTCTGGGCCAGGGCGATGTTGTCGGTCTGGTTGAGAAGATTCAGGCGGGTGTGGATCAGGATCAGGCCGAGAAAATTGCCAAAAAGGCGGCCAGGGGCAAATTTGATCTGATGGATTTCGCCGAGCAGCTGGAGCAGATGCAGAATATGGGTGGCATGTCTTCGATGCTGAAGATGTTGCCGGGCATGAAACTACCGCAGGAGGCATTGTCTCAGATGGATGACAAGCCCATGAAACGCATGCGGGCCATGGTCTATTCCATGACGGCCAAGGAGCGGACCTACCCGAAAATCATCAATGGCAGCCGCAAACGCCGCATTGCCACCGGTTCCGGCACCTCCGTGCAGGAGCTGAATAAAATGCTGAAACAGTTCACGCAGATGCAGAAAATGATGAAGAAGATGAAGGGTGCAAAAGGCAGGCGCATGGCGGCCCAGATGATGGGTAAGCTGGGTGGCGGTGGTATGCCACCCGGCATGCCGAAGATGTGATGGATTTTCACCGGGCAATGTGTATAGTGCGCCGCCTGATTTCTCGGAGGTATTGATTTATGGCGACAGTGATTCGCTTGCAGCGTGGCGGACGTAAGAAGCGTCCTTTTTATTCAGTAGTCGTGATGGACGGACGCAAGCGCCGTGATGGTGTGTTTATTGAGAAGCTCGGTTACTACGATCCGTGCAAGGATCCGGCTGTGCTTGAACTCGATGTTGAGCGGGTAAAGGCATGGGCCAATCAGGGTGCACAGGTCTCCGGCCGCGTGGCTAGTCTGGTCAGGCTGATTGAAAACCCGGAACTAGCCGAAAAGGCCAAAGCCAAGTCCGAGAAGAAAGCGGCTGAAAAGAAAGCCGCCGAGGCAGTAAGAGAGGCTGAAGCAGCTGCGGCAAAGAAAGCAGCTGAAGAAGAGGCCCGGAAAGCTGAGCAAGAGGCTGCAGCTGCCGCTGAGGAAGTAGCAGAAGAGGTTCCGGCCGAAGAGGCCCCTGCTGCTGAAGCCAAGGCTGCTGAAG
>JBHHXG010000043.1:0-14357 GCA_046756985.1 Mariprofundaceae bacterium
GCCAGACAGATTGCCTTTATTCCATGCGTGGAAATGTAGGACTTGGACTGGCGCAGGCATGGCCTGCCTTGAGGTAACCCCATCCTCCCTGCTCAGCCATCTGCAACCCGTCAATATCAATATCCCTGTTCAGGATCTGCGCCATCATCGCGCCGCACTTTGCCGGCATGAACGGCAGCAGTTGCAGCACCACCAGCCGAACCGATTCAACAAGATGGAAGAGCACAGTATCCAGCCGCACATCATCACCGGACTTGGCCAGGCTCCACGGCGCATTTTCCTCGACATAGCGGTTGCCATGCCGCACAACGGCATGCACACGCTCCAGCGCGGTATGGAAGGCCTGCTGCGCCATCGCCTCGCTAACCTCACGCTGCATGCCTTCAACATCGGCAATCAGCGCGCGATCTGCTTCCTGTTCACTGGCGACATTCCCCAGCACCCCGTCCCGATACTTTTGCAGCATCGAAAGCGAGCGGTTCAGCAAATTACCCAGATCATTGGCCAGTTCGGTATTGTAACGCTGTTTCAGGGCCGATTTGGAGAAATCACCATCCTGGCCAAACGGCACCTCACGCAACAGAAAATAGCGGATGACATCGGCATCATACTCGGCCAGCAATTCTACCGGCCTGAGCGCATTGCCCTTCGACTTGCTCATTTTTTCACCTTCCACCGTCCACCAGCCATGCGCAAAAATACGTTTCGGCAACGCCAATCCAGCCGCCATCAGCATGCACGGCCAGTAAATGGCGTGAAAACGGAGAATATCCTTGCCAATCAGATGTATATCGGCCGGCCAGTATTTCGACTGCTTATCATCGGGAAATCCCAGCGCCGTCAGGTAATTGGTCAGCGCATCAATCCACACATAAACCACATGTTTTTCGTCACCCGGCACCGGCACGCCCCAGGAGAATGTTGTACGCGATACAGACAGGTCATGCAGGCCAGACTCAATAAAACGCAGCACTTCATTACGCCGTGATTCCGGGGCAATAAAATCCGGGTGTGTGCGGATATGTTCCAGTAAAGGCTTCTGAAAAGCACTCAGGCGGAAGAAATAGGACTCCTCCTGCACTTTTTCAACTTTGCGCTGGCAATCCGGGCATATCTTTTCTTCCCAGCATTCAGCTTCTTTCAGCTGAGTCTCTTTCCAGTAGGCCTCACAGGGGATGCAATACCAGTCTTCATACATGCCCTTATAAAGACTTCCGGCATCTTCCAGTCGCTTCCACATCGCCTGCACGGCCTTTTGATGACGCTCAGAACTGGTACGAATGAAATCATCATTGGAAATGGATAATTGCGGCCACAGGCTCTGATAGCGCTCAACCACGCTGTTAGCCAGTTCGATCGGGGCAATGTCCCGTTCTTCTGCAGCCTGCTGCACCTTCTGGCCATGTTCATCCACGCCGGTAAGAAAAAACACATCACGGCCATTCAGACGCTGATAGCGCGCCAGCACATCGGCAGCAATCGTTGTATAGATATGCCCCAGATGTGGCTCATCATTCACATAATAAATCGGTGTTGTCACATAATAAGGATGCATATGCGTGTCGGTTCCTTCTGGTTTGCACCGCCGGTATGCCTGCGGGTCTGATTAAAAAGCAGAGTCGGAGTTTAGGTTATCCATAATTCACTGCAAGGCGCGTGCGGCCATACGCAGCTGCAAAATGTGCGCCAGCAGTGATGGAGAAGCCCGCAGACTCTGCTTTGCAACCGCCTGCGGCCAGCTGGCCAGCGCCCAGCCAGCAGATAACAAGCGATCAATGGGTTCAAAGCCGGCCTTCTGATGTAACAACTGCTGCATCCCTTCAAGCAGCACGGCTACAATAAGCTGGTGTGGCACGCGGGAAATATGCTGCTGAAGCCAACCCTGTATTTTGCCGATATCGGCCCGTGTGACATCCTGTGTCAGCGTTTGCCATTCGAGCAGCGCCTCGGCCACACTTTTCTCCTGCAGACACGCTACAGTACCCGGACATCCATCAGCCAGGTGCACTGCCATATCCATATAAATTTCATCCACCGGCAAGGATGCAAGCACCTGTCGCGTGTCATCACTGGCAAGTGGTGCACAATGCTGCAACAAACATCGAGAGCGAACCGTTGCCGGCAGGCGCATTAAATCGCTGCAGGTAATGAGCAACAGGCTGCCTGTTGCTGGCTCCTCAAGCCCTTTGAGCAGAGCATTTGCCGCCTGGATATTCATATGTTCGCTGTTATCCAGAATAACCACGCGGCGTTCGCCTTCGGCGCCACTCAACGCCAGAAACGCCAGCAGTTCACGCACTTGGCCAACGCTAATATCCCGTTTGTCTTCCGGTAAGGCAACATGGAACACATCCGGATGCGATCCGGCCGCAAACATCCTGCATGCGTGACATTGCCCGCATGACTTTTTCGCATTTTTTTCACATAGATAGCTGGCTGCAAGCTCACGGGCCAGCGTGTGCTTGCCCACACCCTTCAGGCCATGCAACAGCCATGCGTGATGCAACCGTTCTGCCTGTATGGATTTCGAAAAACGCTCGACGATATCCATGTGCCCAACAACCTTCATCAACCCGACTCCTCGCACAGAGGCAGGCAGGCCTGTCGGATTGTTTGCTGCGCCCCCTCAAGTGTGCCGCTGCTATCCACACGCACAATGCGCGGCGCCTCCTGCTGCCACTGTGTTTTAAATGCCTGGTAGACCTTTTTATGGAATAACAGGGCTTCATCATCCATGCGCGTGCTCTTCTCGCCCTTCTGGCTACGCCGGCGTATGCGTTTCAGCGCCTTATCAACCGGCGCATCCAGCCAGAAAGTCAGATCGGGGCGCGTATCAAGCTCGGCCATGCGCACCATGTCCCGCAGAAGACCTTCATGGCTAACAAGTTGCCGGCCAGCAAGCTGGTAGGCCAACGTAGAATCACTGTAACGGTCACAGAGAACCCATGCACCGGCCTTAAGTGCCGGGACAATCACATCACGTACGTGCTGGGCACGGTCTGCCAGAAACAGAAACAATTCGGTTTCCGCTGCCGGCGTATGCTCGCCTGCAAGCAGCAGCCGTCGAATCTCCTTGCCAATCGGCGTATCGCCGGGCTCAAAAGTCACCAGAACTTCCCGCCCTTTGCTGCGCAGCCACTCAGCCGTCAGATCAAGCTGGGTACTTTTACCACAGCCATCGGTTCCCTCAAAGCTCAGGAAATACCCGCCGGACTCAGCCATATTGGTGACCTTGCCATAGATGTTCGGACATCACGACAGGCTTTAACGATTCGGGTAGAGATGCAAGCCAGTCATAAAGTGCATACCGCCGGGAGACGGTCGTCCATAGCTGTTGCCGACATTTTGCAGGGTCGCGGCAACGCGCAACGGCAAGCCCTTCCTCGCCACTGAGCAGGGCCTGAAATAACACGACCTTTTGTGGAGGCAGATCCACCTCGACAATGACGACATCACTGTGCGGCTGCATTTTCTTTTGCCCCCTGTTGTCCCCCAATTTGTCTTCCGATCTGCCTTTCAATTCTAATCCAACGACGAACATTGGCTTCATGTTCAGCATGCGTGCCTGCAAAGGCATGGCCACCGGAGCCATCAGCGACAAAATACAGATAATCCACATCGGCGGGATTCATCGCCGCCCGCAGGCTCGCAGCTCCCGGGTTGCAGATGGGCGTTGGTGGCAGACCCTTTCGGGTATAGGTGTTCCATGGCGTGTCCCGCTTCAAATCCGCCTTGCGGATATTGCCGGAAAACGAGCCATCCGTACGCCACAAGCCATAGATAACCGTGGGGTCCATCTGCAAAGCCATGCGGCGCTTCAGGCGATTATATATCACTGCAGCAATCAGTGGTCGCTCAGCATCGACAGAGGTTTCTTTCTCAACAATCGAGGCGATAATACGAAGGCGTGATATATCAACACGATCTTCAGCATTGCCCGCGGTCAGTTCTGCCAACAGCGTTTGCTGGCTCTCAATCATCTGAGCCAGCAGCCGGCGGGGACGCAGCGGTTTTTCATAGGTGTAGGTTTCCGGCAGCAGATACCCTTCCCTTTTCTCTGATCCAACCAGTGCAGTCATCTGTTCCTGCCAATTTGACTGCGCAATACCCGTTTGCTGCGCCAGCAGCACAAGCACCTCATCGGTACGCAGCCCCTCGGGTACAGTGATATGGAACTGACGCACATCACCACGATGGATACGGTCCAGCACCTGCCACATATCGGCTGGCTGTTCGAAATAATAATAACCACTTTGCAGAGCTGATGCCTTGCCTGTCAGGCGGGCCAGCATGCGGAACACGGCTGCAGAGCGTATGACGCCTGCATCTTTCAGTTCCTGTGCAATGCGCTTGCTTGAAGCCCCTTTCGGAATCACGACTTCCATCGCCTGATCAGGCACCATGTCTGTTACGGTCTGTTGCCAGACAAACCCGATGCCCACCAGGAACAGGACAGCAAGCAGGATATTTCTATGCATCAATCGTATCCGGAACACCCGGTCTGCCCGCCAGCCCATCCCAGAGCGGCCTGAAAAGCGCATCGTCAAGTTCAAGCGCTCGGTCATTGATATGTGATACGGGCCGTATAAAACTACCGCTGTTCGTGACTGCAGCAACAGCACAGTCTGCCAGCCAGGATAACGGGCAAACGGCCTCTTTCACGCATCCTTCGGTCAGCAGAACGCTACGCACCACACCCGGAAGAATGCCGCCCATCTCGATGCGGGGCGTCCACCACATTCCCTGCCTGTACAGCAGCATATTGGCGGTCGCCGTCGATAACACGTGATCGCCGGCACAGAATAACGCCTCTTCATCTCCCTCGATTTCTCCCTTGCATGCCTGCAATGCACGTAACGCTTCTCCGTAATCAGATGTAAACTTGGCCGGTCTGGATTTTACTGGCCAGGGCCAAGCAACAGCACACAGCCGGACAGGATGTGCGGTGCCGCAAAAAGGCTTCGCCTGGATCCAGGCGTTTAAGGTGCTCTCCACAGGAAGATTGATACCCCATGTGGCATCCCCGCCGGTTACGGTCAGCCGCAGCAGCACATCCGGGCCATGCCGCGATGCCTCCTGAAGACATGCCGCATGCAACTGGCTCACCATTTCGTCATCCAGATGGAGGCCGAACGCAGCCGCGCCCCTGCGCAAACGGGCTGCATGCGCATTCCAGCAAAATACAGCCCCAGCAATCACGCGGAATGTTTCAAAGCAGGCCTCGGCATACATCAGCCCCCGGTCGGCGTTGCCATCCAGCGTTCGAACAAGCAGTTTCTGCGTCTTCACCGTAGTCAACATACTTTCCCCATGTTATAAGCCCGCATGCCCAAGTTATACCTTGAAGCGATTGAACACGCACGCGTCTATGATGTTGCATGCGAAACACCGCTGGAGCTTGCGCCCAAGCTTTCGGCGCGCCTGCACAACGAAGTGCTGTTCAAACGCGAAGACCTACAGTCGGTATTCTCATTTAAACTCAGGGGCGCCTATAACAAAATAGCCCAACTCAGCGCCGACGAACGAAAACGTGGCGTGATCTGCGCATCGGCCGGGAATCATGCTCAGGGCGTTGCCCTGAGTGCCAGAAGGCTTGGCATTTCGGCGATCATTGTCATGCCACGCACCACGCCGGAGATCAAGGCCCGAGCTGTTGAGGCAATGGGTGCCAAAGTGGTACTCGCCGGTGATTCCTATTCTGAGGCCAGTAACCATGCCTGGCAAATGCGTGGTGAGACTGACATGGTCTTTGTTCATCCCTACGATGATCCGCTGGTGATTGCCGGTCAGGGAACCATTGCCGAGGAAATGCTCAGACAAGCGCCAAAAGATATGGATGCCGTATTTGTGCCGATTGGTGGAGGCGGTCTTGCTGCGGGCATCGCCGTATACCTGAAGCACTATTCCCCGCACACGAGGATTATTGGTATTGAACCCGAGGACTCACCGGCCATGCATGATTCGCTTAAAGCGGGAAGCCGTATCACGCTCGACCAGGTCGGCATTTTTGCCGATGGCGTAGCCGTCAAACAGGTTGGCGAACATACCTTTGATCTGGTGCAGCAGTACGTGGATGACATTGTGCTCGTCGATACCGATGAAATCTGTGCTGCCATCAAGGATATCTTTGACGAGAACCGCACTATCGTCGAACCCGCCGGGGCGCTTGGGCTGGCAGGCATGAAGAGATATGTCCAGCAGAATGACGTACATGGACAGGTTCTTGCCTGCATCAATAGCGGTGCCAATATCAATTTCGACCGTCTGCGCTATGTAGCCGAGCGCGCCGAAATGGGTGAACAAAAAGAAGCATTGCTTGCCGTGACGATCCCCGAGGAGCCTGGATCCTTTCTGACATTCTGCCGCCTGCTCGGCGATCGTAATATCACCGAATTCAATTACCGCTTGTCCAGTCGTGATGAGGCGCATGTGTTTGTCGGTATTGGCATCGAAGGTGAAGAAACAAGCCAGGATATCCAGACCCAGCTTGAAGCCCATGCCTACCCGGTAATCAACCTGCACGATAACGAACTGGCCAAACTGCATATCCGGCATATGGTTGGCGGCCGCAGCCATCTGGTTGAAAACGAAGTGCTGTATCGCTTCGAATTTCCGGAACGCCCCGGTGCCCTGCTCGAGTTTCTGATGAAAGCAGCGGGCCGCTGGAATATCTCGCTGTTTCATTACCGCAATCACGGTGCGGCATTCGGGCGGGTGCTGGCAGGCCTGGAAGTGCCACCGGACGAGCGCAGTGCTTTCGAAGCCTACCTCAACGACCTGGGATACAGTTATACTGACGAATCGGACAATTCCGCCTTTAAGCTGTTTCTGTAGACATCATTCCGATTATTTGGGCGCGCTTGCCTGAGTGTCCATCTCTGCTAGTGTAGCCATGCAAATGGATTTAACGCAGAATTTGGCGCGAATCATAGCTTTTTCCCTTGATTGTATTAGGGCGTATGAGGGAGCTAAAACCGTTGAAAAGGTAGAGCATGGCCATCAATCTCACCCCACTTGAACTGTCCGGCAAGGAAGTGCTGCCATTGATCGAAGGCGGCAAGGGCGTCGCTGTTTCAAATGGAGAAACCACCGGTGCATGGGCAGCCGCAGGAGGTGTCGGCACCTTTTCGGCCGTCAATGCAGACAGCATCGATAAAAACGGCAATATCATTCGCACCGTCTACCACGGGAAAAGCCGGATGGCCCGCTTTGATGAGCTTGTCGCCCAGGGCATTGCCGGTGGCATCAGTCAGGCAAAAATTGCCCATGAGGTTTCCGGTGGCCAAGGGCGCATTCACATGAATGTACTGTGGGAAATGGGTGGCGCCGAACGCGTGCTGGAAGGCGTGCTTTCAGGTGCCAAGGGCTTGATTCATGGCGTCACCTGTGGCGCCGGCATGCCGTTCAAGCTGGCACCGCTGGCTGCAAAGCACCAAGTACATTATTACCCGATTATTTCATCCGCCCGTGCGTTACGCGCCTTGTGGCTGCGTTCCTACCGCAAATTTCCGGAATGGCTGGGTGGCGTTGTCTATGAAGACCCCTGGCTAGCCGGGGGCCATAACGGCCTTTCGAATTCGGAAGACCCGGAAGCGCCGCAGGATCCATATCCCCGTGTTGCGGAACTACGCAAGACCATGAACAGCTTTGGCTTGGACAAGACGCCGATTTTTATGGCTGGCGGCGTCTGGTTTCTGCGCGAATGGTCCAACTGGCTGGACAATCCGGAAATCGGGCCGATTGCCTTCCAGTTCGGAACCAGGCCGCTGCTTACGCAGGAAAGTCCGATTTCAGATGTATGGAAGCAGCGCCTGCTGCGGCTCAGGCTGGGCGATGTCAAGCTAAACAAGTTTTCACCTACAGGCTTTTATTCGTCGGCGATATACAATCATTTTCTACACGAATTGTATGACCGGGCCGACCGCGAGATTGCCTTTGTGGATCATCCGGCAGGAAATCACGTTGCGCCTTTTACTTTTGGCGTTCGTAACAAGCAGGTGTACGTGACCAAATACGACCGCAAACTGGCGGATGGCTGGATCAGAGACGGCTACACGAAGGCGCTGCCTACGCCCGACTCAACACTGGTTTTCGTCACGCCGGAAAAAGCGAAAGAAATCCGTGCTGATCAGCTGAATTGCATGGGCTGCCTGTCCCAATGTCTGTTCAGCAACTGGGCGGCCAATGAAAGAGGAACGACGGGACGCAAGGCCGACCCGAGAAGTTTCTGTATCCAGAAAACATTGCAGGAAATTGCCCATGGCGCTGATCCAGACAAACATCTGATGTTTGCCGGCCATGCCGCCTACCGCTTTGCAGAAGACCCCTTCTATGCCAATGGTTTCATTCCTACAGTCAGGGAGCTGGTCGAGCGCATTCAGACTGGTGACTAATTCTTTGACAATTGCTTCCAGAACGGCTATTTATGCCGTTATGGAAAAGTATTACTTTACACAATAGACTTTATCTTGGGTGTTTGACAAAGAATGAGCAACGACAGTAACAGCACATCGTCCAAAGACGCGCGCACACTTATGGAGTCGGTATCCTTTGAGCTGGATACTGATTTGCGCCTGCATCCGCAGCGGCTGGAACTTGGCAAGGCGGACCTACTGACCGATGCCCTGACACTCCCGTTTACAGATATTGAAAAAAGGCTTGCGCAGTATATTGCCGGTTCTTCAGCTGCTGAAACCGAGCATCTGCGCAAGAGTATGAAAAATTATCTGGCGCGACTGAATTCCAATCCGCTGATTCCGCTGCATTTCCGCATGAAGGTGCTGAACCGCTTCGAACGCGAACTGGAGCTGTTCGACGCAGAAATGACGGCAGCGGTTCTTAATGCCCATAAGATCGGCGTCGATCTCGTGCAGAAGGCTGCACGTTCCCAGCCTACCTATTATCGCGTTCTTGTGGATATGGTTTCCAACGCTATGGAACTTGCCGTCAAGCTGCTGCGCCTGTCTCTGGAGCAGTACCGGGCCCCTGCGGTGATTGCTACCCGGCAGGTATTTGACCTTGCCCGTCTTGGATTGACCGTTTTGCCGACACTGGGGGAAGACACGGCATCAGAACGTGAGCGCCTGTGTAAAGCGGTATCCGGTCATGAGTTCCTGCGCATGCTGGACTTTTATGGCAAATCGCACTCCTCCCAGAAAATGGCCTGGCAGGAACTCCAGAGTCACATCAGCGTCCTTGAACCCTGTTACTGCCGCAAGGGAGCTACACCCCCTTCAATCTCCGACAGCAGTATCCTGGTCACAAACATGAGCCGGCCAAATGATTCGGCAAAAGTGGTTTCACAGCTGCCGGCTACCATGGAGACCGATGCCATCATCTTTCCCCTTGATGCTTTTGTTGATCGCCTGGTTACCGCCGTCAATCGTGTTGAGTCGATATTGCACAGTGCCGATATGCAGAAAAATGACCTGCATACTGAAGAAGCCCTGCATAGGACAATTATTGGCGGCAATGCCATTCTTGATACATTGCGCACCAAAGATCGTGTATCGGATCGCAAGGACTATGCGGGCAGCCGCGTCATTCTGAACTGGGATGCGGCCAAGTCCTTTATTGAATCGCACTCGGCCCTTGTCATGAGCGACTATGAATATGCACCTTCCGAACGATCCAGTGCTGCTGCCTGGTCAGTCATTGATATTAATGCGCATGGCTGTGGTCTGGAACGCGTCCATTACGAACCCCTAGATCTTGGTGTGGATGCAATGATCGGCTTAAGCTGGATTCCGCACAAGGGCGAACCCATGCTTGGTTTTGTGCGCTGGATCAAGGAACCCAAGCCCGGTGAACAGCTGATGGGTGTTGAGTTCTTCAAAGGCAAATTCAAGCTGGTCAAGGGCGCCATGCTCGGAGGCGGCTCCGAAGATATGACGGAAAAACGTGCCTGGCCGTTGCTGATAAAAGCGGGGAAAAAATATCACAGTGTAGTGTTTCCGGAACCGCGAATTTTCCGCAATATGACCTTTGTGCTTTCCCACGAGGGCAAGACCGGCCACTTCAAGGTGATTGAAGTCACCGAGGCCGGGGCAAACTACAGCCTGTGCAAGGTCGGTATCGCTGAAGAACTCACCTCTTCGCAGGAATTCGATTTCAACAAATAAGGCTTTCGCACAGCATCACCTCAAGAGCTTAAATTCGACAATCGTTCATGCATGGCGGCCATATGTGCCGCAGCTTCATCAAGCGCTTCTGCCGAATCGGTTTCCCTGTCCACCCAGCGGATGTGCGTCTGATCCGCTTCGGACAAAAATGGCGACGGAGTCCTGTTCTCCACCTGCCCGAAACGGCGGCGCGTCCGGGAACAGCTTAAAGTCAGCCTAAAACGCGCACGGGTCATGGCGACATACATCAACCGGCGCTCTTCTTCCAGTCGATTCTCCTCCACGGCGTTTTTATGTGGAAAACTGCCATCCTCCATGCCCACGACATAGACATGTGGAAACTCAAGCCCCTTGGCCGCATGCACTGTCATCAGCCTGACCTGATTACCGGTATCATCTTCATCGGCATCAGACAAAAGAAAGATACGCTGCAGGAATCCGGACAGATCACCGCCATCTTCGGCATGCCGCAACCACCAGCGACGCAATTCATCTGCATTGGCCATGCGCCGGTCATACTCATCCTGATCCGCCGCATCAGATTTAATGACGGACCGCAGCCCTGTCTTGTCCATGACCGCATCGAAGGCCTCATCTGCCTCGCCATGCAGAAACAGATGCTCCAGTTCAACAATCAGTTCACCGAATGATTGCAGTGTTTGCCCTCTATGGCCGTCGCAATCATCACTGAGACAGGCATCAAGCAGAGAACCTCTATCTTGCCTGGCTTCTGCGCTCAACGCGGCAAGCGCCCTGTCACCCACGCCCCGACGTGGCCGGGCAACAGCCCGCATAAATGCAAGATCATCGTCAGAATTAGCAATCAGGCGCAGATAGGCCAGCACATCCTGAACCTCACTGCGCTCGAAAAAGGAAATCCCGCCACTGACATGATAGGGAATATCGGCACTGCGGAAGGCCAGTTCAAACTCTCTGGCCTGATAGGAAGCACGATACAGTACCGAAAAATCGCTCCAGCGCAGACTGGAAGAACTGTGCTGGGCGCGGATATCTGCTGCAACGCGCTCTGCTTCCTCCCCAGGGCTTACCGATTCCCAGATACGCACAGGCTTTCCCTGACCAAGATTGGTACGCAGCTGTTTACCCAACCGGGCACTGTTATGGGAAATCAGCGTATTGGCCGTGTGCAGAATGGTGGCGGTAGAGCGGTAATTCTCCTCCAGCCGCACGACGGCAAGCCCCGGATAATCCCTGTCCAGATCAAACAGATTGCGGACTTCAGCGCCACGCCAGCCGTAAATCGACTGATCATCGTCCCCGACCACGGTCAAATTGCTGTCGCCAGGAGCCAGCAGCCGAATCAGTTCATACTGTATGCGGCTGCTATCCTGGTATTCATCGACCAGCAGATGCCGCGCCCGGCTTTGCCACAATATACACACGTCCCTGTGTTCGGAAAGCAGCCGGACGGGAAGCAACATTAAATCGTCAAAATCGACTGCGTTCATTTGCTGCAACAGCTCATCATAACGGTCGCGTACCTGTATCAGTGAGGCATCTGATCCCGTCAGAACGTTTTTCAGCGCCGATACTCCCCGTAGCGTGCGCTCGACGGCATTGCTGTCGGCCGGCAGATGCAACTCCTGAAGCACACTGCGCATGGCGGAGCGTTGCTCGGGAATAGCGAAAACGGATACATTGCCGCGGCGACCCAGCAGCTTTGCATGCTCCCGCACCATGGCCAGTCCCAGCGCATGAAATGTACAGATGCGTAACGCCTTTACCTGCTCGCCCAGACGGGACTTGAGCCGCTCACACATCTCTCTGGCTGCCTTGTTGGTAAAGGTCACTGCTGTGATGGAACCCGGTGGTACATCGCGCTCTACCAGTGCCGCAATACGTTCGGTGATGACCCGCGTTTTGCCGCTGCCCGCGCCCGCCAGCACCAGTAGCGGCCCCCTGCGATGATAAACAGCCCTGTATTGCTCGGCATTAAGCTGTTGGTCGTTCACGGGCTGCACCATGGTCGCGGAGCCTATCGGTGCTGTGCGGGCTGGCAAGCTGCAAAGGTCATTGAGCCTGAACCGGCAAGCCGATATATTGCGCCGCCTGATTGACATGCAGGGATGTGAAGGTGTTTATATGACGGTACAGGATTTTCCCAGGCATATTTTCCGCGAATACGATATCCGCGGCATTGCCGGCGAGGAAGTCACCCCGGAACTGGCCTACAGGCTCGGACAATGCCTGACGCAGCTGTTGCCGGATGCAGACAACCCTACTGTCATCGTTGGCAGGGATGTGCGTTTGTCCGGACCGTCCATTCAGCAGGCCGTCATGGATGGGCTGACAGACGCCGGCGTGGATGTGATTGATATCGGCATGGTGCCAACGCCGCTGGCCTATTTTGGCGTGTTCCGCCATGATGCTGCCGGTTGCGTCATGGTTACAGCCAGCCACAATCCGGGCGAATACAATGGTTTTAAAATGATGTGCGGCCGTGAAAGCCTGCATGGCAACGATATCCGCCGACTGCAGCAACTGATGGCGTCCGATAAAACATTCGGGCAGCCATCCCGCAAAGGTGTGCGACGTGAAGAAAACCTCCTGCCGGCATACTCCAGACTCATCCTCGATGACATCCAGTTGGCCCGGCCATTAAAGGTTGTCATTGATGCCGGCAACGGCCCGTCCGGCATGGTTGCCGCACCGCTGTTTCGCCAGCTTGGCTGTGAAGTGATCGAGCTTTATTGTGAACCCGACGGCACCTTCCCGAACCATCATCCCGACCCGACCGTCGCTGAAAACATGTGCGATATTGCAGAGGCTGTCCGTGAGCATGGCGCCGATCTCGGCATCGCCTTCGACGGCGATGGCGACCGCATTGGTATTGTCGATGAGCACGGAGAAATCATCTGGGGCGATATGCTGCTTTTGCTGTTATCGCGTCAGCTGCTAAAGGCCAATCCGGGCGCAACCATCATCTCCGAAGTTAAATGCTCTCAACACATGTATGACGATATCGAAGCCCATGGCGGCAAACCCATCATGTGGCGTACAGGACACTCGCCGATCAAGGCCAAAATGAGGGAAACGGGTGCATTGCTGGCCGGGGAAATGAGCGGCCACATGTTTTTTGCTGACCGCTTCTTCGGCTTTGACGATGCCGTTTATGCCGCCGCCCGTATTATGGAAATGGTGGCGGAAAGCAGCCGGCCTGTTTCCCAACTGCTGGCTGATATACCTCATGCCGTGACCACGCCGGAAATCCGCGTGGATTGTCCGGATGAGCGCAAATTCGCCCTGGTTGAGGAGGCCAAGGCCCACTTCTCGCAGGCCGGGTACAATATCATTGATATTGACGGCATGCGCCTGCAGTTTGACGATGGATGGGGTCTGTTGCGCGCCTCCAACACCCAGCCCAGCCTGGTATTGCGTTTTGAAGCGCCGAATGAAAAAAGACTCGCCGAAATGCGGACTCTGGTCGAAGGCTGGCTGGAAAAGAACAAGGGCTAACAGTACTGCATCAATCCACAGCATCCGAATATGGCCGCCAGAAGCGAACCATGGTTTCCGTCGGTTCAAAGGCAGGCAAATGACCGTGCCAATGGCGAATGAGCGCTGCATCCCGCACCATATCCACAACACGAAATCCCGCCTCGCCGCTCTGGCGCGTACCGACGGCATCCCCCGCCCCACGCGAAGCCATGTCCATCTCCGCCAGTGCCAGGCCATCATGTGAGCCTGCCACGCATTTGAGGCGTTCAATGGCACCTTGCGAGGACGTCTCGCCAGGCAGTAGAATACAATAGCCCTGTTCATCAGAGCGACCCACCCGCCCACGCAGCTGATGCAGCTGGGCCAGGCCATAGTTTTCGGCATGCTCAACCACAATCAATCGCGCTTCTCTCACATTGACGCCAACTTCGATGACCGTGGTTGATACGAGAATCCGGCAGGCGCCCGTCGCGAAAGCATTCAGCGCATCCTGCTTTTCAACGGCTTTCATGCGTCCGTGCAGGCCGCGCACCCCTGCATCCGGGAATTTCGCGGCCAACGCATCCACCCGCTGACCCACGGAAACACCATCTTCCTCATCATCAATGCGCGGTACGATCCAGTAAATGCGCCCCGCCTGATCGAGAATGCGCTGCATACCTTCCGCCAACTCCCCCATGCGGCCGGAGCTGATGACTCGCGTCTCAACCGGCTTTCTGCCGGGCGGCATGCCCCGCATCAAGCTCAAGTCCATATCGCCATACAGAGCCAGCGCCA
>JBHHXG010000044.1:0-14104 GCA_046756985.1 Mariprofundaceae bacterium
ATAACAGTCGTGCCGTGCTTCATCGGGCCGGGTTCGCGAGTGACCTCACCGCCTGATGCCCTGATGCGATCACAGGTGGCATAAATGTCATCCACCCCGATGGCGACATGGCCGAAGCCGTTGCCAAGGTCATATGAATCGGTATCCCAGTTATGGGTCAGCTCAATAACCGCTGTTCTGTCCTCATCATCGTAGCCGACAAAGGCCAGTGTAAACTTGCCGCCGGGATAGTCTTTTTTTCTGAGCAGCTTCATGCCGAGCACTTCGGTGTAAAAGGCAATCGAGCGATCCAGATCGCCGACACGAATCATCGTATGCAGCAGACGCATCTTAGCTTTCCGACGTTGAAACGGCCTCAGTCATGCCCGTTGTCCGCATAACCGAGCACTTCGTAACATTTAACCGGCGTGGCGCGGTTTTTCACCTCAGCCTCGCCGCGCTTCTTCATTTCCACAACGCCTCGGCATTCACGGTACATCGCACCGCTGACAAGAATTTCATCCCCTGCTGTCATGCCTTCAAGCCTGGATGCAACATTCACCGTATCGCCAATGACCGTATAGTCCATGCGATCCTTGGAACCGATGCTGCCGGCAATGGCCTCGCCTGTATTGATGCCAATGCCGACTTTGAATATGGGCTTGCCACGCGATTCCCTTTCATGCATCAGAGCCTGTGTCGCATCCTGCATTTCCATCGCCGCGCGTATGGCATCAAGCGGCCCCTGCTCGGCAGTTGTCATCAGACCGAACACCGCCATCATTTCGTCACCGATAAACTTGTCCAGCACACCGTGATACTTGTGGATGATGTTCACCATGATATCAAAATACTCATTCAGCATCGCAACGACTTCTTCCGGGCTAGTTTCTTCTGACAGGCTTGTGAATGCACGGATGTCCGCGAACAGAACGGTCACAACCCTGTATTCAGGATGCTGTAGTGCATTCTCCCCGGCCTGCGTAATGAGATCGACGAGCCTAGTGCCAATATATGGTTTCAGGCGCTCATGAACGGCTTCGATTTCGGTGATACGGCGCTGGTATTCCTTGTTGTTTTTTTTGGCATGTTTCAGCAGTTCAAAAGTCAGCTGATTATATTGCTCTTTCTGCTCCTCGATTTCTTGCAACAGACGATTGAAATGACGGGTCAGTTCGGTAATCTCCTGGGTTGCGCCCTCATCAATGGGCAACTCCCTGACGCCGACCGATTCAGAAGACAGATTTGTCAGCCGAACGAACTTGCCCAGCTTCTCTGCAAATAGATGAAGGATCCGGTAACCGCCAAGATGAAAGCCCAGCACGATTGCCGCCAGTAACAGAACGCTTTCGGTCATGCCGAAATTTTCCGCGTAAAAAATGTAAACAAACAGCAGATAGGGGATAATGCCCAACAGGCATAGAACAATGTGAATCTGGTGTTTAAAGCTTTGTGGCTGCGTGCCTGTCACTGGCTGCTGTCCCCCTGTCTGGCCCTGATCGGGCAGAGGAGATTACTCCTTACGCATACCTGTCCGCAACCGGCCAATATGTTAAATTGTTTTCAGATAGGCAATCACGTCGTCCCGATCCTGCTTTTTCGCCAATCCCTTGAAACTCATTTTTGTTTTCGGCTTCACGGCTTTCGGGCTGGCCAGCCACGCATCCAACGCTTGTGCATCCCATTTGGCAAACGGTACGCCATCAATGGTTGGCCCACGCCCATACACACCCTTCAGACTGGGGCCTACTTTTTTCCTTTCCTTGTCAAAATAATGGCAGGCGCCGCACTTGCCTCTGGCGATCTTGGCGCCCTTCACCGGGTTTCCGCTTACAGTGGGAAGGTTATCAGGCATGTCTGCAGGCTCTGGTTTAGCAATGTGGGCCAACGTGGCGGGTGTTGCCGGCTTAAACGTTATCTGTGGCTGTTTTGCAACGCTATTGGTAGCTCTGGATGCTTGTTTGGAGACATTTTCCATGGCTTTCTGCTGTTTGGCAGTCACAGGAGCAGGTTCGGATTCGCTCGTTTCGGCTCCGGCAGCTTCCTTCCCTTCTTCCCGTGCAAGGATTGCTGTTTGCCTGGCTGTAACCTGATGACTGTCTGGGCCTGATGATGGAGCATGTTGCGGCTCCGATTGCTGGCATGCCGCCATACTGGCCACAGCAAGGACACAAAAACAGAAACTGCCAAATCGAAGCATCATCGCCTCCTCTACACGCATCTTAAGCTACAAAAACAAAAGGCGCCCGAAGGCGCCTTTTGAATCATCACGTCGGTTATGCCGCCTCGTCTGTTGCATCTACTTTGGCTTCTACAGCCTCATCCGGCATGACCTCGGGCATCTCCTCGGCCACATCTGCCGCCATTCCGGCCGCGGCAGCTTCCACCTCTTCGGCGACCAGTTCCTCTTCCACTGCGGGCTTTGGAGCCAGACGCTTGGCAAGTCCCGTGCCTGCTGGCAGCAGGCGTCCGAGAATGACATTTTCCTTGAGGCCATTCAGCCAGTCCACCTTGCCTGCCAGTGCGGCTTCGGTAATCACACGTGTCGTCTCCTGGAAGGAGGCTGCAGAGATAAACGATTCCGTACTCAGTGAAGACTTGGTAATGCCCAGTAGAATCGGCTCGAACTGTGCCAGTGCCTTGCCTTCGGCTTCCAGCTGCCGGTTGGTAGCCAGCACCTGTTTACGTTCAACCTGCTCGCCAGCGATAAAGGACGATTCGCCCGGATCAATAATCTGCACCTTGCGCATCATCTGACGCACAATGGTTTCGATGTGCTTGTCATTGATCTTCACTCCCTGCAGGCGGTAAACCTCTTGTACCTCATCAGTCAGATATTTGGCAAGCGCTTCAACACCCATGACGCGTAGAATATCCTGTGGTGCAGGCGAGCCTTCCATCAACCGCTCACCCCGGCGCACACGATCACCTTCCTGCACCGTGATGTGACTGCCCTTCGGAATCTGATACTCAATCGGGTCTGAACCGTCATCCGGTTCAACATACAGACGCCGTTTTCCACGAATATCCTTGCCGAAACTGATAACGCCATCCTTGCCGGCAATGAATGCAAGACTCTTGGGCTTGCGCGCCTCAAAAAGCTCAACCACCCGTGGCAAGCCACCGGTAATATCCTTGGTCTTCGATGTCTCACGCGGAATACGCGCCAGTACGTCACCCGCCTTGACTTCTTCGCTATGGCCAACATTCAGAATGGCCCCCGGCGACAGGAAGTAACGGGCCGGCGCATTGGTACGCGGCAATACCATCGGGTCGGCATCCGGATGTTTCGGATCGATCAGTTGCATCTGCGGACGCAGAGCATCCTTGCGGGTCTCCGACTGCTGAATGACAACACGATTGGAAAGGCCAGTCACTTCATCGCTCTGTTCACGCATGGTGCGGCCTTCTTCCAGATCAACATAGCGAATCATTCCGTCCAGTTCAGCAATCAGCGGCATGGTGTATGGATCCCACTCGGCCAGTACCTGCCCCGCCTTGATCTTCGCACCATCCTTGAAACGCAAATGCGCGCCATAGGGGATGCGATGACGCTCCAGTTCCTTGCCCTGCTTATCTGTCACAACAACTTCGGCATGACGGTTGATAATGATTTGCGTGCCCTGGGTATCCTGCACCATAATGACGCTTTCGAGCTTGGCCGTACCGCTGAATCTGGGCTCGACATGCGCCTGTTCTGCCGACCTGGATGCCGTACCACCAACATGGAAGGTGCGCATCGTCAGCTGGGTACCCGGCTCACCGATCGACTGCGCTGCGATGACTCCCACTGCCTCGCCGATACCGACCGGTGAGCCGTGCGCCAGATCGCGCCCGTAACATGCACCACAAACACCTTCTTCCGCTTCACAGGTCAGCACCGAACGGATGCGCACGGACTCAACCCCGGCCTCATCCAGCTTGGCAACCAGTTCCTCATTCATCATGGCACCGGCTGGAGCAATCTCCTCACCGGCAATCGGATCGCATGCCGCTTCGAGCAGGACACGCCCAAGCGCACGTTCGGACAATGGCTCAATCACCTCGCCACCCTCAACCAGTGCGGAAACGGTAATACCGTCACTTGTGCCGCAATCCTGTTCACGCACGACGGCATCTTGTGCCACATCCACAAGACGACGGGTTAAATAGCCGGAATTGGCTGTTTTCAGTGCCGTATCCGCCAGACCCTTACGCGCGCCATGCGTGGAAATGAAGTACTGCAGTACCGTCAGGCCTTCACGGAAATTGGCCGTGATCGGCGTTTCAATAATGGAGCCATCCGGCTTAGCCATCAGACCACGCATGCCCGCCAGCTGACGAATCTGCTGCGCAGAACCACGCGCACCGGAATCAGCCATCATATAAACGGAATTGAAGGTCTTGGTAGTTTCCTTGCTCTTGCCGCCGGCGCTTGTCAGCTCCTCACTGGCCAGATTGTCCATCATCGCGCGCGCTACGCGCTCTGTGGTATGCGTCCACAGGTCAACAACCTTGTTGTAGCGCTCACCTGCTGTAATCAGGCCGTCAGCATACTGCTTCTGAACCTGAGCAACTTCTTTCTCGGCATTGCCAACAAGTTTTGCCTTTTCGTCAGGCACAACCACATCGCTAAGTGCAAATGAGGCGCCGGAACGGGTCGCATAGGTATAACCCAGCACCTTGATACGGTCCGCCAACAGCACGGTGGCCTTGTTGCCCGCCACGCGGTAGCACTCCTCAATCAGCGTACCCACTTCTTTCTTGGTCAACTCGCGATTGATGCTTGAAAATGGCAATTCCTCCGGCAGCACTGTTGACAGGATCGTGCGCCCCATCGTTGTTTCTTCGCGCTTGCCACGAATACGGCAAGTGATGCGGCTGTGCAATTTTACGGCGCCGGCTTCAAATGCGCGCACAGCCTCAGCAGCCGAAGCAAAGCGCATTCCCTCGCCCGCCTCAAACGGTCTAGCGCGCGTCAGATAATAAAGCCCCAGTACAATATCCTGTGTCGGAACAATGACAGGCTTGCCGGTCGCCGGTGACAATATGTTGTTGCTAGCCATCATCAATGCGCGGACTTCGGTCTGCGCCTCAACGGAAAGCGGCACATGCACAGCCATCTGGTCACCATCAAAATCCGCATTGAAGGCGGTACACACCAGCGGATGCAACTGAATGGCCTTGCCTTCGATGAGAATTGGTTCGAAGGCCTGGATGCCGAGCCTGTGCAGCGTTGGCGCACGGTTCAGCATCACCGGGTGCTCGTGAATCACTTCAGCGAGGATATCCCACACTTCCGGAATACCCTGTTCAACCAGCTTCTTGGCTGCCTTGATGGTGGTTGCAAGGCCGCGCAGCTCCAGCTTGTTGTAAATAAACGGCTTGAATAGCTCCAGCGCCATCTGCTTGGGCAGACCACACTGGTGCAACTTTAGTTCAGGGCCGACAACAATGACTGAACGCCCGGAATAGTCCACGCGCTTACCCAGCAGATTCTGGCGGAAACGTCCCTGCTTGCCCTTGATAATGTCGGATAATGATTTCAGTGGACGGCGATTGTTGCCGGTAATCGGCTTGGAGCGGCGCTCATTGTCGAACAACGCATCTACAGATTCCTGTAACATACGCTTTTCGTTACGGGTGATAATCTCTGGTGCATTCAACTCCAGCAAACGGCGCAAACGATTGTTGCGGTTGATAACACGACGGTAAAGATCATTCAGGTCGGAGGTGGCGAAACGGCCGCCATCCAGCGGCACCAGCGGGCGAATCTCTGGTGGCAACACCGGGATCACTTCTAGAATCATCCACTCCGGACGTTTGCCGGACTCGAGCACGGCTTCAACCGTCTTCAGGCGCTTGGTCAGCTTGGTCAGCTTGGTAACTGCCTTGGTTGCAGCAATCTGTGCGCGCAGACTCTGCCGTTCTTCTTCCATATCCATGCTCTTGAGCATTTCACGCAAGGCCTCCGCACCCATGCCGGCACGGAATTCCTCGCCATATTCCTCGAATGCCTCCAGGTACTCTTCTTCGGTCAATATCTGGAATTGCTCCAGACTGGTCAGACCCGGGTCGAGTATGATGTAGGATTCAAAATAGAGTACGCGCTCCAGCTCTTTCAGCGTCTTGTCCAGCAACAGACCGATACGCGACGGCAGACTCTTCATGAACCAGATATGCGCGACGGGGGCGGCAAGGTCGATATGTCCCATGCGCTCACGGCGCACCTTGGACTGGATCACTTCAACCGAACACTTCTCACAGACCACACCACGGTGCTTCAGGCGCTTGTACTTGCCGCACAGACATTCATAATCCTTGATCGGGCCGAAAATCTTGGCGCAGAACAGGCCGTCCCGCTCCGGTTTGAAGGTGCGATAGTTGATGGTCTCCGGCTTTTTGACCTCGCCATAGGACCACGAACGAATCTTTTCAGGACTGGCCAGACCGACACGCAGACCATCGAAATCTTCGATGCTGCTGGGCTTCTGGAACATTTTAAACAGTTCTTGCATGCCTTATTCTCCTTCGGTCACGGGCGGTTTCTTGATCATATCGATATCAATGGCCAGGGCATTCAATTCCTTCGTCATGACATTGAAGGATTCCGGAATACCCGCATCAAATGACATGTCGCCACGCACTATAGATTCATACATCTTGGTGCGTCCCTGCACGTCGTCCGATTTGACGGTCAGCATTTCCTGCAGTGTGTAGGCCGCGCCATAAGCCTCCAGTGCCCAGACCTCCATCTCACCAAAACGCTGGCCGCCGAATTGCGCCTTGCCACCTAGCGGCTGTTGTGTAACCAAGGAGTAAGGGCCTGTGGAACGTGCATGGATTTTCTCATCCACGAGATGATGCAGCTTCAGAATATACATCTGGCCGATGGTCACCGGACGGTCGAAGGCCTCACCGGTACGTCCATCATACAGCACGGCTTGCCCTGATTCCGGCAGCCCTGCCAGTTTCAGCATGCGCCGGATATGGTGTTCTTTGGCGCCATCGAATACCGGTGTGCCAATAGGAACGCCACTGGCCAGATTGCTGGCAAGCTCTGTTATTTCGTCTTTCTTCATACTGTTGATAATCGTTACAGCCTTCTCGTCTTCCTTGTAGATATCCTGCAGGAAGCCTCTGATATCATCCGGCTTGGCTTTGCTGCGCAGCATTTCCTCAATGCGCCGGCCTAGAGCGCTGGCGGCCCAACCCATATGAATTTCGAAGATCTGGCCAATATTCATACGCGATGGCACACCCAGTGGATTCAGACAGATGCCTACTGGCGTTCCGTCTTCGGTGAATGGCATGTCCTCTTCCGGCACAATGACCGAAATCACGCCCTTGTTGCCATGACGGCCGGCCATCTTGTCGCCCGGCTGCAGCTTGCGCTTGACGGCAACAAATACCTTGACGATCTTGAGAACCCCCGGTTTCAACTCGGAGCCTTCGCGCACCTTGGCTACCTTTTCCTCAAAACGGGCTTCCAGCCTAGCCCGTTCCCTGTCCATGCTTTCGAGAATTTCCGCTACCCGGGCATTCACCCTGTCATCCTGAACAGAGACGGCCGATAGATCACGCAGGCTCAATGCCTCCATATCCCCGGCTTTAATGACAGCGCCTTTCTTCAGCCCCTTGCATTTCACGGCCTTATGCCCGCTTAACAGCCCCTGAAGACGCTCAACAACATTGGCCTCGAATATGCGCCTCTCTTCATCCTTGTCGGCATACAGTTGTTCGACTTCCATTTCCTCGATGGCCATGGCACGTTCGTCCTTTTCATCACCGCGGCGGGTGAAAACCTGCACATCGACAACAACCCCCTCTTCACCAGGTTTTACACGCAGGCTTGTATCGCGGACATCAGACGCTTTTTCGCCAAAAATGGCACGCAACAGTTTTTCCTCGGGCGAAAGCTGAGTTTCACCCTTGGGTGTTATTTTACCCACCAGGATATCACCCTGCTTCACCTCTGCGCCGACGTAGGCAATACCTGCATCATCCAGGTGCCGCAGTGCATCCTCGCCGACATTGGGAATATCACGCGTGATTTCCTCGGCTCCCAGCTTGGTATCGCGAGCCACGCCCTCAAACTCTTCAATATGGATGGATGTATACACATCATCCTTGACCAGCTTCTCGGAGATGACGATGGCATCCTCAAAGTTATAACCATGCCATGGCATAAGTGCGACCAGCACGTTGCGCCCTAGAGCAAGTTCGCCCATATCCGTCGAGGGGCCATCGGCAATAATCTCGCCCTTGGCAACAACGTGACCGACTTTGACCAGCGGACGCTGGTTAAAACATGTGTTCTGATTGGAGCGGCGATACTTGAACAGCCGATAAATATCCACGCCCGGCTCACCTTCTACCTGCTCCTTTTCATTGACCCGGATTACGATACGGCTACCGTCCACGCGCTCGATCACGCCACCACGGTGAGCAACCATGCTCACCCCTGAGTCGCGTGCCACAGAGGCCTCCATCCCGGTACCGACAAGCGGCTTCTCGGAACGCAGCAGGGGTACAGCCTGGCGCTGCATATTCGAGCCCATTAAGGCACGATTGGCATCATCATGCTCCAGGAATGGAATTAGCCCTGCGGAAACAGAAACCACCTGTGATGGCGACACATCCATGTAATCAATGTTGCCGGGTTCGGCCATAATGAATTCCCCGGCCTGGCGGCACTGGATCAGGTCGGCAGCAAACTTGCCTTTTCCATCTACTTTGGCATTGGCCTGGGCAATGATGTTATTACCTTCCCGGATGGCCGACAGATACACTACTTCATCGGTCACCTTACCCTTGCTCACCTTGCGGTATGGCGTCTCGATGAAGCCAAATTCATTGACCTTGGCATAGCATGACAACGAATTGATTAGGCCGATATTCGGGCCTTCCGGTGTTTCGATCGGGCACAGGCGTCCATAATGAGTCGGATGCACATCACGTACCTCAAAACCGGCACGTTCGCGTGACAGGCCGCCCGGGCCAAGCGCCGACAGACGGCGCTTGTGCGTAATTTCGGAAAGTGGATTGGTCTGATCCATAAATTGCGACAGCTGGGAAGAGCCAAAAAACTCCCGCACTGAAGCAATCAGCGGTTTTGCGTTCACCACATCCGAGGGCACCATTTCGGTCAGATCGCCGGAGCTCAGCCGCTCGCGGATTGCCCGCTCCATACGCACCAGACCGATACGAATCTGATTTTCCAGCAACTCGCCCACAGAGCGCAGCCGGCGATTGCCCAGATGATCGATATCATCCACTTCGCCAATACCATCGCGCAATTCGAGCAGGGTATTCAAGGTCAGCAGAATGTCTTCGACGCGTAATGTACCCTGTTCCAGCGTCACCTCATCATTACTGATGCCCAACCGACTATTGAGTTTCATGCGCCCAACCTTGGACAGATCATAGCGGGAAGCATCAAAGAACAGTGACTCAAACAGCGACTTCGCCGTTTCCACGGTCGGTGGCTCGCCAGGACGCATCATGCGGTAAATCTCCACCTGCGCCTCTTCCTTGCTCTGCACGGCATCCAGGCGCAGCGTGTCCGCCAACCATGGACCACGCCGGAATGGGTCAATAAACAGGCAATCAAACTCTTTCACGCCAGCGCCCTGCATCGCGGAAAGAACCTCTTCAGTGATTTCCTGATTATGATCAACGAGAATTTCTCCGCCTTCAATCATGACAGGCTCGGCAATAACTTCGCCAAACACGCTTTCAACGGGCACAGTAATCCAGTCCACTTTTGCTTCGGACAGGCGTTTGATGGCCAGTGCGGTAATTTTCTTGCCCTCGGCCACCACCTGTTTGCCGCCGACCTTGATGGCAGCAACAGCACGGCTGCCGAGAAACTGCTCGGGTGTAAACTTGACCTGCAGGCCCTTCTTATGGAAACGGAAGGTACGGCGCTCGTAGAAACGATCCAGGATTTCCTGCTGCGACAGGCCCAGCGCCTTCAGCAGAATCCCCGCCGGCATCTTGCGGCGCAGGTCGATACGGAAATTAACCTTGTCCTTGGCGTCAAATTCAAAATCCAGCCATGAGCCGCGATATGGAATCAGCCGCGCCTTGAACAAAAACTTGCCTGAAGCATGGGTCTTCCCCTTGTCGTGGTCGAAAAATACGCCGGGGGACCGATGCATCTGCGAAACAATGGCACGTTCTGTGCCATTGATAATGAATGAGCCATGCTCCGTCATCTGTGGGATTTCGCCCATGTATACCGACTGGTCACGCACTTCGCGCACTTTCCGCTTGGCTTTGGATTTGGCCCTGGCTCTGGATGACCGGGATGATTTTTCTCCATTCTGCTCAAAAATCGTCAAGCGTAATTTCACCTTGACTGGCAGGGAAAAACTCAGATCACGCCTGCGGCATTCATCCAGATCATAACGTGGCGGACTGTATTCCAGCCCTTCAAAACTCAGCTCGGCATGGCCGGCATAATCCCTGATCGGGAAAATATTTTGGAACACGGCCGACAACCGCGATTCGTTGATGTCACCATTCCCGGTGCCAACGAACTCATGATAGGATGCTGTCTGCAACTGCAACATGTTTGGCATATGAATTGCCTCGGCAATGTTGCCAAAATTCTTTCGGATACGTTTCACGGTTACTTGCTTAGCCATCTTTGCCCTCAGATAACAAAATTCCCAAATACGAAAAGGTCAATCTCCGGTGACATATGCCACCGGAGATTGACCGTCTTACATCAATGTGTGCAGCAACGCTTAAATAGCGCAAACTTACTTCAACTCGACCGTAGCGCCTGCTTCTTCCAGTTTTGCTTTCAGCCCTTCGGCCTCATCCTTGGCTGCGCCCTCCTTCACAGGCTTTGGCGCGCCTTCGACCAGATCCTTGGCTTCCTTCAGGCCCAGGCCGGTAATCTCGCGAACCGCCTTGATGACCTGGATCTTCTTGTCACCGGCAGCAGTCAGAACGACATCAAAATCCGTCTTCTCTTCGGCTGCGGCTTCACCACCACCGGCTGCCGGTGCAGCTGCCATGGCGACAGGGGCCGCAGCGGATACGCCGAACTTGTCTTCCAGAGCAGAAACCAGCTCGGAAAGTTCGAGCACGCTCATGCCTTCAATTGCTTCAATCAGTTGATCTTTTGTTAATGCTTTTGCCATTTTTCTAGCTCCTCTTGCTTGTGTTTTTATTTATTCGAGATAAATCTAAAAAGGTTACGTTGCCTGTTTCTGGTCACGAACTGCGGCCAATGTGCGCACAAACGAAGCCGGCACCTCGGCCAGCGTGCGTACAAGTCCGCTGATTGGCGACTGCATACTTCCGAGCATTTTCGCCAGCAGCACTTCACGCGACGGCAGGCTTGCCAGCGCCTTAATATCCCGCGCCTCAACCCGCTTGCCATCGAGTACACCGCCTTTCACCTCGAGCGCTTCATGCTCTTTGGCAAAATCGGAAATAGCCTTGGCCATACCGACAGGATCAGCGCCATAGGCGATGGCAATCGGACCGCTAAACAGTTCTTCAGCAGCCTTGAAGTCCGTGCCCTCGGCAGCCCTGCGGGCCAGCGTATTCTTCACCACCTGCATCGACACCTCAGCCTGATGCAGACGACGGCGAAGCTCGCCCATTTCGGCAACCGACAGCCCGCGATAATGCGTGACCACGCCCGCCGCGGCTTCAGACCAGGCAGCGTTCAGATCATCAACAACGCGTTGTTTGTCTTCCCGGTTCACATTTACCCCCTTGCTAATTCGACCCGCGCAAGTGAGCTTGCACTCCATCTATGCAGGATAGTCGCCCGATTAAGCCCTGCTCATAACTTAGAACAATGGCTCCTGCAGTCTTGGACG
Source organism: Mariprofundaceae bacterium (assembly GCA_046756985.1). Lineage (GTDB taxonomy): Bacteria > Pseudomonadota > Zetaproteobacteria > Mariprofundales > Mariprofundaceae > JBHHXG01. Next base: position 11,805 of record JBHHXG010000044.1, read on the forward strand.
GATCGTTCTTCAAGCCGCAGGCTTTAGGGCCTGCGGCTAACTTTTTTAAAGGCCGCCTACATCCACACGCACACCAGCACCCATCGTGGATGCAATCGTCATACGCTGCATATAACGCCCTTTTGAGGCAGCTGGCTTCAACCGGTTCAATTCGGTGATCAGCGCCTGTAAATTCTCAACCAGTTTGGCCGCATTGAATGAGCGGCGGCCAATGGGAGCATGCACCACGCCGGCCTTGTCCACACGCACCTCGATCTGGCCGGACTTGATGGCGGCAACCGCCTTGCCCACATCCATCGTTACCGTGCCTAGCTTCGGGTTTGGCATCAGGCCGCGTGGGCCCAGCACGCGGCCGATCTTACCGACCTGCGCCATCATGTCAGGTGTGGCGACAACACGGTCAAACTCGAAGAAACCACCCTGAATCTTTTCAACAAGATCCTCGGCGCCAACGATATCCGCCCCAGCCTCTTTGGCCTCGTCGGCCTTTGGACCTTTGGCGAACACAGCAACCCGCACTGTCTTGCCGGTACCGTGTGGCAGCACAATCGTACCGCGCACCATCTGATCGGCATGCCGCGGATCAACACCAAGCTTCAACGCAATATCCACGGACTCATCAAATTTGGTTTTCGGCTGGGCCAGAATAGCATCGACAGCCGCATCAATCGTGACGGCCTCCTGGGGCACCGCCTCGCGGGAGGCCTGCATACGTTTGGAAAGTTTTGCCATGATTGCCTCCTCTAGCCTTCGACTTCAAGGCCCATGGAACGGGCCGTGCCTTCAACAATGCGCATTGCTGCTTCTGTGTCATAGCAGTTCAGATCCGGCATCTTTGTTTCGGCAATTTCGCGCACCTGAGCACTGGTGACCTTACCTACCTTGTTCTTGTTAGGCTCGGCACTGCCTTTCTGGATATTGGCTGCCTTTTTCAGCAGCACGGAAGCCGGTGGCGTCTTGATAACAAAATCAAATGATTTGTCTTTATACACGGAAATAATGACCGGCAATGGTATGCCCTTTTCCATTTCCTGCGTTCTGGCATTAAATGCCTTGCAGAATTCCATGATATTCAGACCAGCCTGACCCAGTGCAGGGCCTACCGGCGGTGCCGGGTTGGCATTGCCTGCCGGCACCTGAAGCTTCACATATTTTTCGAGTTTCTTCGCCATATTGTCCTTCCTTTAACCCTTCTCGACCTGGACATAATCGAGTTCCACGGGCGTGGGCCGCCCAAAGATGGATACACTCACCTTCAGTTTGCCCTTATCTTCCATAACTTCTTCAACAACTCCGTTAAACGAAGCAAACGGGCCATCCATGACACGAACGGCATCGCCGACATCAAACATGATCTTCGGCTTCGGCCGCTCAACGCCTTCCTCAATCTGACGGCACAGTGCATCAACCTCGGACTTCGGCATCGGCCTCGGCTTGCCGCCGCTACCCAAAAACCCGCTCACCTGACGTGTGTCCTTGACGACATGCCAGGTGTCATCGTTCATTTCCATCTCAACCAGAATATAACCGGGGAAAAACTTCCTCTGGCTGGTTACCTTCTGGCCCGCTTTCAGCTCAACTACTTCCTCACGCGGCACCATAATTTCACCGAATTTATCAGCCAAGCCTGCACGTTCGGCATTCTCGCGCAGCATCTGCTCCACTTTGTCTTCAAAGCCGGAATAGACCTGAACTACATACCACTGCTTTGCCATTAAATCACCTTTTGCACGGCCCAGCTAAGCGCCGAATCCACCAGCCACAGAAACAGCGCGACAAAAACCACCATCACCACCACCATCAGAGTAGCCTGCACCGCCTCCTTGCGTTCCGGCCAGACCACTTTCTTGGCCTCAACCTGCACTTCGCGGAAAAATTTCTGTACTGACGCCAAACGGCTCATATTCCGTTCCTCTTCACCTGTTTCCCAAGCACAAGCATTTTCACTTACTGGCAGGCCAGGAGGGGATCGAACCCCCAACCCCCGGTTTTGGAGACCGGTGCTCTACCAATTGAGCTACTGGCCTTTATACCTTCGTTTCCTTGTGCGGCGTATGCTTGCGACAAAACCGGCAATACTTATTCAGAACCAGCTTTTCAGTTGTGGTCCGCTTATTCTTATCCGTCGTATAGTTACGACGTTTACATTCCTGGCAAGCCAAAGCCAACAGTTCACGCATTACCTTACTCCAACGACACAAATGCGGCGGCAGTCCAAGCTGCCGCCGCATTTAAATGCCGGATTATTACTTGCTAATATCTGTGACGACGCCGGCGCCGACAGTACGGCCGCCTTCACG
>JBHHXG010000045.1:0-13464 GCA_046756985.1 Mariprofundaceae bacterium
CGCCTTCCAGAAAAACTACTGACATTAACATTTGATGGTGGCTACCGGGACGTGCTTAATGCAGTCGTGCCTGTGTTAAAGAAGCATGATTTTCACGCTACTTTTTTTATCAGCCCGCATCATGTCGGGAAGTCGTTGATTATAGGTGGCGTAAAAATCCCCTGCCTGGACTGGAACGAAATCCAGCAACTTGTAGATGCCGGACACGAAATCGGTGCCTATACCTTATCCGGCAAGAACTTCCATCTGGATAATAAGGAGATGGAAAATCAGCTTATTGCAGACATCCACCTTGCAGCCAGGACATTCCCGCAAAAACTGGGAAAAGCGCTGCGTTTCATCTCCGTGCGCGAAGGCATTCCCGGCAGTCGGGTACTAAAGGCCCTGAAAGAAGCTGGTGCGGAAGGCTTCTGCACGAAATGCCCCACCAAACGCCGGCCAAACCGCTACTGCATGGGCAGGATTCAGATCGATGACGATGATCCGAATATTTTTCGCATCAAGATTTCCAGAAATTACCTGCGCTTCAAGGATTCACGTTCCTGGCGTTATATTCGCAAATACAAAATAGACCGTCTGGCACACATCATTTCAGACAATGTCAACGCACGCCGGCAACAGAAAAATAACCAGGGCACGAATCCGCACACCAAACGTTAAAATTTCTTTAATAAAACAATAACTTCAGTTGTGATTTGTGTCATATTTTCTTTCCCCCTGGATGCCTAATATGCTGCATGCCCAGAGGGCAAATCCACCGTGATCAGAACAATCCGGCTACAGAGAATAGGAGGCGTGACATGAAAAAACTGCTGGCTTTTGCGGCTGTATTTACAGCAATCTATTCAGCTGCGTTTATTAATATCGCATTCAAGACCTTTGATTATTCTTAACATGCGATACAAAGCATCACAATGCTAGTCTTTCTATCAGACAATCTATTATGAATTGCAGAATCCTTAACTCACCTGCTGCAAGCTTTTCAGGTTTTCACTACTCTGGGCCCTGCTCCAGACGCATCTTGACATAAGCCATGGCCTCGGCGGCGGCCCTGTGCATCAGGGGTTCCAGAAACGGTGTAAGCAAAAATTCCAGCAACGGATTCTGAAAGCGATATTCCATGCTGAAACACACCTCGGTGCCCATCCTGGTAGGCCGCAAATCATAACCGCCGGCATTGGGCTGGCCGCTCAGCGACTTCCAGGCAAAGCGACGGGGGCGGTTGCGCTCGGTTACCACCCCTTCCCATGACAGTTCAATCCCGGCCACCACAATGCTCCAGCGATAGGTTTCCGGCCCGGTCGGTGTGACCTCTTTGAGCAGGGAAACATAAGCAGGGAACTCCTCCACCCTGGTAATTAGATCAAAGACGAGTTCGGGATCAGCTGCAATCTCCACCCGCTTTTCAATGACCGGCATGGATTACCTTACACTAGAACTGTGGGGGTATAGCAAGGCTATCGCCACTGGCATATGGAATGAATCAGGTCTCATACATGCTGCGTACGCCTGCGGGTTCACAGACCAGTAAAATATCACAGCCTGCACCCAGTGCCGATTTCGCGGCCTCGGAAACATTTTCTCCAACGCCTTTCATGCACAAATCATCGCTCCAGATATTTCCTGTAAAGCCGAATCGTTTCTTGAGCACCTCTTTCAGCCAGAAGGAAGACAGGGTTGCCACCTGATTTTCCACATCTGAATAGATCACATGAGCCGTCATAACATGATGCAATCCCTGCCGGATAAGGGTATGAAAAGGCTCTGCCTCAGTCAGGACTATCTCCAGTTCAGCATCCACTTCCGGCACATTGACATGCGAATCCGCATTGGCGCGCCCATGACCGGGAAAGTGCTTGCCAACTGCCTCGATGCCTGAGGCCTGCAAGCCCTGCATGCAGGCGGCTCCAAGCTCGGCAACCGTCTGCGGGTCAAATGAGTAAGCACGCTCGCCAATAATGGCGTGGCCCGCAGCATGAAATACATCCAGCACAGGTGCACAGTTATGTGTAAATCCAAGCTTCTTTAAGGCAAGACCCGTGGCATGGGCATCTGCATAGGCAGCCTTTGTAGCCGCTCCCGGATCGGATTGAAAAAGCTCCCCATATTCAGCAGCACTTTTTCGCTGGTTGAAAGGCGCCCAGGGAATGCGATTTACCCTGCCTCCCTCCTCGTCAATGGCAGTCCACGTTTCTTCTCCCGTGCAACTGCGCACCTCAGCCAGCAAGGCTGTTACCTGCTCCGGGCTCTCGATATTGCGCGCAAACAGTATCACGCCCTTGGGCGGCCTCTCCCGCAACCATCGGCGCTCCTCTGCGCTCAAAGCCAACCCCTGCAAACCAATGATCAAATGTTCATGCATCAACGTACTTCCATTTTCACATCAAGCCTGTCGCGCAGGGCATCGCCCAGAAGGTTCACGGCCATGACCAGCATGAACAGGGTCAGCCCCGGCCAAATCACCAGCATGGGGGAAACCAGCATCAGCCTTGTTCCCTCCCGAATCATTGTACCAAGCGATGCGTCCGGTGGCTGTACGCCTACACCCAGAAACGACAGCCCCGCTTCGCCGATAATCACCGCGGCAAGGCCGAAACTGGCCTCAACCAGTAAAGGAGCAGCGATATTGGGCAATAAATGGCGTGTCGCGATATAGCGCATTCCTGATCCGCTGGCCAATGCGGCCTCGACATAGGGCACCCTTTTCAATGTCAGCACCTGAGCACGCGTCAGCCGCGCAAACCCGACCCAGCCAACTGCCACCAATGCCATAATCAGATTATCTACGCCCGGCCCCAGCATTGCAGCCAGTGCAATGGCCAGCAAAATGCCGGGGAAAGACAGCACGATATCAGCCAACCGCATCAACAGCGCATCGAGCCAACCACCAGACCAGGCAGCCAGCATACCGATGCTAATCCCTGCCATGCCCCCTAGCGCTACCACGCAAGCGCCAACCATAAACGACAACTGCAGCCCTTCCGCCAGCCTTGAAAGCACATCGCGGCCCAAAGCATCACAGCCCAAGGGATGCGCCAGGCTCATTCCAGCCAGCACCGCATCCAGATCCACAGCATGGCCATCAACGCCCAGCAAGACTCCGGCAAGCAGAACCAGTGCCGGCAGTAGCAAACAAAGGCCGATCAGCAGGGCTGCCGGTCTAGCCATGACGCTGTCTCGGATCAAGCCACATGCCCAGCAGATCTGCGAGGAGGTTTGCCAGCACATAGAAGGACGCGATAATCAGAACGCATCCCTGCACAAGCGGATAATCGCGCTGCTGGATGGCCTCGATTGTAAGCAGGCCCAGACCAGGCCAGTCGAACACCGTCTCGGTAATCACGGCCCCGCCCAATATCGCGCCCATCTGCAGCGCAAACATCGTCACCACCGGAACGGCTGCCAGACGGGCCGCATGGCGCCACCATATGATCCGGTCAGACATCCCCATGGCACGTGCCGTGCGCATCGCATCGCTGCTCATCGCTTCCAGCCAGCTTGAACGCGCCATGCGGGACAGCACCGCCGCCAAGGCCGTACCAAGTGTGATTGCCGGCAGAACAATACTGCCGGGTTGATCCATGCCGGATACCGGCAGCCATCCCAGACCAACGGCAAAACCGAGCATCAGCACTGGCCCCAGCCAGAAATTGGGAATGGATACCCCAACAAGTGAGAAACCCATGGCTGCAATGTCTTTTCTGGAACCGGCATGGCGTGCAGCCCAGTAGCCCAGTGGTAATGCCAGAACCAGCGCCAGCAGCAGGCTGACACCAGCCAATTGAGCAGTCGCCGGTAGGCGCTCCTTGATGCGTGTCCACACATCGCGATTGTCAACAAGACTTTGACCCCAATCACCTGTCACGATACCCGAAAGGAAATGGGCATATTGCACTGGCAACGGGTCATTCAATCCCAGCGTTTGTCTTAGCTGTTCACGATCTGCAGCCATGGCTGTCTCGCCCAGCAGCGCATCAACAGGATCACCCGGCACTAAATGCAACAACATAAAAACAAGCGTGGCAACGCCGAGCAGCGTCGGCAGTGCTTGCAACAGTCGCGCTAAAACAATACGTCCCAGCATGTTGCCAAGCTAACGGCCTGCATCCAAAGAAAGAAGCCTGGAAACACCATAGGCATGTTGTGCATCAGAAACTTGCCATATCAAAATGCCGGCAGCATCCTCTCGTGCCATGCCACGCCATTTCGACCAGGATGAAATCGATAAATTTGAGGCCATCGCCGCCGAATGGTGGAATCCGAATGGCCGTTTCAAACCGTTACACCGCATCAACCCGTTACGCCTGGATTACATTGCCGGTCATGCAAAGCTAAGTGATGCAAAGGTGCTGGATGTCGGGTGTGGTGGCGGCCTGCTGGCTGAAGGCATGGCACAACGTGGTGCAGAAGTCACCGGCATTGACCGTTCCAAAAAGGCCCTTGCCGTCGCACGCACGCATGCGGAACAAGGCAGTGCCAAAGTACAGTATGAAAGCAGTGATGCAGAAACCTGGGCTGAGAAACATGAAGGTTATTATGATGCTGTCACCTGTCTGGAAGTGCTGGAGCATGTACCAGATGTGCCGCGCACTGTTGCTGCCTGTGCAAAAATGCTGAAACCCGGCGGTATCTTTTTCTTTGCTACATTGAACCGCACACCCAAATCTTATGCAATGTCTATTATTGGGGCGGAATACGTGCTTAACTGGTTGCCCAAAGGAACGCACCAATATGCTCATTTTATCCGCCCCTCTGAAATGGTGTCGGCTGTGCAGGCTGCCGGCCTGCAGGTCGAGGACATGCGTGGTATGTCCTATCAGATATTTATGGACCGCTTTGTCATGTCCAGTGATCTGAGTGTGAATTATCTCGGCATGGCCCGACGCCACGCTTGACGCCGCGTTTATCGTCCGCACACAAAAATCGCCGCCATATTAGCGCCTTGTCCTAGACGCATGAGAAATTCGGACTAGATTCGCCGGCCATGATACGGGCCCTGTCAATCTTCTTGCTAACTGTGCTCCTGTTTCCATCAGTCACAACGGCTGAAGGCACGGATATCTCCGCCGACGAGCTTACCCGGGACGCGGCAGGCGTGGTGATTGCAAGCGGCAACGTCATCATACGCCGCAAAGACAGTACGCTGCGCGCCGATGAAGTGCGCTATGACACCAAACAGCATCAGATCGAAGCGGATGGTCACGTCATCATCGAATCCCCCAAGGCCACCATACATGCTGATACGGCACAAATGGATACGGAAACAAAGCAAGGTGTCATGCAGCAGGCCGTGATTATGCTCCCTGACGGAGAGCGCCTTACAGCCGCCAAGCTCGAACGCGTGGATGAATATACATACCATGCGGAAACGATTCACTTCACCGCCTGCCCGGTGGATAAAGAGGCATGGGGCATTGCCGCCAGCGAAGCTACGCTTGACCAGAAGGAAGGAAAGCTGACAGCCACTCATACGCGTTTTGAAGCCTACGGAGTTCCGGTTATTTACAGCCCATACTGGCAACAGCCACTGCGTCGCATGTCCGGTTTTTTGCCGCCCACGGTGGGCACAGGCCGACGCCGTGGCACAGAGATCGCAATTCCCTACTACGTTGCACCTTCGCCAAGTTGGGATGCCACACTGACACCGCACTGGATGAGCAAACGCGGCTTTATGCCGGAAGCGGAATTCCGACATGCCTCTGTATTTGGTGCGGAGACCATCAATTTTGAAGGCCTGCATGACAAGGTGACGGGCCAAAACCGTGGCCGTCTACAAAGTGATATTCACTGGCATATGCCTTTTTCCACGGAGCTTGAAATAAAGGCCGATCACGTCAGTGATCACGACTATCTGGCCGATTTTTCAGGCGGGGACAAGGACGCATCCACACGCTATCTGCAAAGCCAGGGTTCGCTTTCATGGCAAGGCGAATACGGTGACTGGGCTCTGCTGGCCCGACATCAGCATGACCTGACGAAGCCTAGCAACGCACAAACACTGCAAATTGTGCCGCGGCTGGAAAGCCATCTGTTTAAGTCGTTCGGCTCAGACACCATCTTCCATTTCGACCAGCAATCTACGCGCTTTGACCGCCGGCTCGGCACCGATGGCTGGCGCGTGGATCTGCATCCATATCTGGAATTGCCATGGGAGTTTGCCGGCGGCGGCCTTTCTACCAACTTGCAAATAGGAACACATCACACCCGCTACTGGCTCAAAGATACGGCAAATGCCAGCAAGCCTACACGGACCACCGGTGAAGCAAGCCTTGAAGTGCAATCGATTTTTGAGCGCGTTAGTAATGATCAACAGTGGCGGCATACCATCGCACCTATTATCCGCTATGATTATGTCGAAGCGCCAAACCAGGCCGGGCTGCCCAATTTTGATTCCGCCTTCGGGCGACTCACCATAAGCAATTTTTTGTCCAGCAATCGGTTTTCCGGCCATGATCGCATTGAGCGCGTGCACCGCATCAGCCTGATGCTTGAAAGCGGGTTACAAACTCGGATGAGATCAACACAGGCACAGGATTTGGCAACTTTACGTATTGGAGCAGCCTATGACCTGCGCCGCGAGACGGTGGATGCGACGCTCAAGCCCGTACCGACGCGTCCTTTCTCAAATCTGGTGGGTGATTTGATTCTAAGGCCTTTGCCCGGGCTCAGTTTGACCGCTGGTGGCCAGTACGATCCGTCTGACCGCTTCTGGCCTGTGATCAATACAGCCATCAATTGGCGCTCCGAGAATGGCTACAAATTTCACGCCGGTTATCAGCTCACGGATGCAAGATATGCCAAAGAGGCTCAGCTTGTGGATGTTTCCGGTGAGGTGCCGCTGGGCAACCGCTGGCATATCAATGCAGGCTGGCAATATGACACCCTGCTCAAACTCACCCAACGGCTGGACGGCGGCATACGTTACCAGCATCCATGCTGGAATCTGAAGGTTGATGTCTACCGTACTAACCGTCCCAGCGGCACAGCACAGTCAGCTGATCTTGGCTTCCGTTTCTTGCTTGGTTTCAAGGGGCTGGGTAGCGTCGGCTCGTAATCAGGCGTGCATGAACATTTCACAATACATAAACCGGCAGCATATAATCAAATCTTTATGGAGGCTCCATGCGCATTAAGGCGGCACTGTCTGCAATCCCGTTATTGCTTTCCTGCTTTTCCGCACAGGCAGAAACACTCGATTCCATCGCCGCGGTGGTGAATAACGAGGCGATTACCTGTTATGAAATCGAGCAGGATACCAAAGCCCTTATTCAACAACTGCAACAGTCCGGCCAGACCCGACTGCCATCTGCCAGGGAACTGGAGCAGCGCACTATTGATGCGCGCATTGCCAAAACATTGCAGTTGCAGGAGGCAAAAAAACTTGAACTGGAAATTACGAATGAGGAAGTAGACAAGTCTATTGCCGACATCGAAGCCAAAAATAACCTGCCACCTGGCCAGCTGGAAGCTATTCTCACTGAGCGGGGAATGGACTTCTCGTACTATCGCCAGACACTGCGTGAGCGCCTGCTGATCAATAAACTTACCAATGTAGCCGTCCGTTCCAAATTGCAAATCAGCGAAGAATCCATGCGCGAATACTACCGCAAATTCATTGAAAACCCTCAACCTATCCGTGAAGCACACCTGGCGCAGATATTTCTGTCGCTGCCGCCAGATCCAACGCCGGAACAGGTCGCAAACATCAACACCAAGGCCCATCGATTGTATGAACGCCTCAAGCGCGGCGGAAATTTTGCGCAATTGGCCGCATTACAATCGGATGCCCAGAATGCCAAGCAGGGTGGCGAAATGGGCTGGTTCTTCCAGGGTGCCATCAGCCCGCGTTTTGCATCCGTAATGACGTTGCCTGTTGGAGGCATATCCGAACCCGTACGTTCACCAGCCGGTGTACATATTATCAAGATACTGGAAGAACGCTGGCACGAGCCCGAATCGGCCGGGGAAAGCCATAATGAGGTGCATGCCCGGCATATTCTGATCAAACTTCCCACATCAGCCGACGAAGCGACACAGGCAAAAATTCGTCACCGGGCTGAATCCATTGCCAGGGACATGCAAAAAGCCTCGGACGAAGAATTTGCCACCCGCGCCAGTGAGGTATCTCAAGGACCGAGCGCAAGCCGTGGAGGCGACTTGGGGTGGTTTCAGCAAGGCCAGATGGTGCCCGCTTTTGAAGAGGCGGCCTTTAAACTTGATGCCGGCGGAACCAGCGGCGTTGTAGAATCACCATTTGGCCTGCATATTATCCGGGTCATTGCAAAACGGCATATTGACCCGAACTCCTTCGAGGCTCGCCACGACAGCATTGAGCAAGTTCTGAAAAACGCCGAAATGCAGGAACAGCTGCCCCGCTGGCTCGCCAGCCTGAAAGCCCAGGCATCCATCAAAATCAATACCTGCTCCAATCTGATGGCTGAAAAATGACTTTTTGTTACATTCCAGCGGATAGATATAATCAGAAACAGTCCGCACCATAGGCGAAGATGACAACAAACATTCTGTTAACTGTCGGTGAGCCAGCCGGCATCGGGCCGGATTGTATTATTCGCGCCTGGCATGCCCGCCCCGAAGCCTTTGCCCATGTAACCGTTGCTGCACCCTCCTGCTGGTTAAATGACCGTGCCAACCTGATTGGCCTGCCGACCCCCATCAGCGAATCCCGTGCACTTCAGCATGTACCGCCCGGGCATGGATTACACTGCTGGAATCCGCTGGGAGCGGCAATCGATGATGCCGCCATCACACCAGGCGCACCAAACCCGGCAACAGCGGATGCCGCCATTGCCTGCATCGAAGCTGCTGCCATGGCGTGCCTGCAACATGATGCAGGTGCACTTGTGACCGGACCCATTGACAAAGCGGTGTTTCGCGATGCCGGTTTTGTTTTTCCGGGACATACCGAATTTCTGGCAGAGCTCGCAGGGATCGAACAGGTCGTCATGATGCTGGCCTCAGAGCAACTGCGCGTAGCATTACTGACAACCCATATGGCCATCAGTGAGGTTCCGGCGGAATTATCAGTGGAGCAGACGCTGTCATCCCTGCGGATCATCTCTGATGAACTGCACAGACGTTTTGGAATTGCTGACCCAAGACTGGGCCTGTGTGGCCTGAATCCACATGCCGGCGAAGCCGGGCATTTCGGGCGTGAGGAAATCGACATATTGGCACCTGCTGTAGCACAGGCGCGTAGCGAAGATATTCATGTACAAGGGCCGCTATCGGCTGATTCAATATTCTCGCCGTACACGCGCAAGCAGTTTGACGCCATTATCTGTTGCTATCACGACCAGGGACTGATTCCGATTAAGGCCTTGAGTTTCGGTGATGCTGTCAATATTACGCTTGGTTTACCCTTTGTCCGCACCAGTGTGGATCACGGTACGGCACTGGACCGTGCAGGGATGAACAAAGTATCCTACAGTAGCCTTATGGCGGCCATCGATATGGCAAATATGATGTGCATGACCCCACCATTTGGAGAGACAGATTGCAGCTACAGCACCTGAGCGGCCAGCTTCTTTTGGCCACGCCTTCACTACAGGATCCCCATTTCAGGGATTCAGTGGTTCTGATCTGTCACCATGATGCGGAAGGCTGTATGGGACTGATCATCAATCGCCCGCAGGAAATCACCGTACACGACGTGCTGAAAGATATGAAATTGCCCGATGTGGACTCAACTATGCCTTCTTATCCGGCAGAGGACGCCGTGGTCTTTGAGGGGGGGCCGGTGGAACCATTCCGGGGTTTTGTGCTGCATGATGGCTGGCATGTCTATGAATCCACAATGCAAGTCACACCGGAACTGCACCTGACCACGTCGCGCGATGTGCTGGAGGAACTCTCCACAGAGGATGGGCCGGAGCATTTTATGTTAATTCTTGGCTATACAGGATGGGATAGCGGGCAACTCGAGCAGGAGCTTGGCCACAATGACTGGCTGATTATCCCGGCCAGCCACCATATCATCTTTCAGGAGCCGCCGGAAAAACGCTGGAGCTTTGGAGCGCGCAGCGTGGGCATTAACAAGGCTCAGCTTTCGAGCCAAATCGGCCACGCATAAGCAGCATATTTATTGACGGAGGGGAGGATGGAAATATTCATCGCCTATCATTCTGATTACGGTAATACCCGAAAAATAGCTGAGGCTGTCGCAGCAGGAGCAAAGGCGGTGGCGGCAGACGCAAATATCGTTATCAAACAGGCTTCTGAAACTTCGCTGGATGATTTACTGGCAGCTGATGCCATCTTTTTTGGCACACCAGTGCATATGGGTTCCATGGCCTGGCAAATGAAAAAACTGATCGATGAAGCCGCCAAGCTGTGGATGGAAAATGCCCTCGAAGGAAAAGTAGGCGGCGTATTTGCCAGCGGTGGTGGCTTTGGCGGTGGCGGTGGCGGCGCGGAACTGGCGCTGATGACGCTTTATTCGAACTTCCTCGAGCACGGCATGACCGTTATCGGTTTTCCGAAGAGTCTGACTGGTTATGCTGATGCCGGCCTGCAATGGGGGCTCTATGCAAGATGTGGCAATCACGAAGGCATGCCTGAAGCCATCAAGGATAGCGCCCTCGTAGCCGCACGCAGCTATGGCGCACATGTCACCGAAATAGCAACACGGCTGATTGAAGGCCTTTGACCAATATATTTCTTCACAACTTTGCTCTGCAACTAATTAGCCACATTAATTCGTGAAACTGGCACAAAAAGGCCAGCTGTAAAGCTGGCCTTTTCAATGTAAGCGCTGCTTTGCCTATCTGCTCCTGTCAGGCTCCAGATAAAGGTAGGTCAGCCCACCACTGACACCTGCGCCCGTGCTGCCTGACACCATAGGTTCCAGTGAAACGCTCTTGTTATTGCCGCCGACCAGGCCTTGCGCACCTGCACCAACGCCAACTGTAGCCGATCCGCCAGCACCATAATATTTCCCGGCCATCTGATAAGTGCCCTTCTTGAAATCGGCAGCGAATACAGTGTAAACAAGCGTGGTTTTGCGATCCCACCTCAGATCGACACCGAGCCCGACACCGGTTTCGCCCTTGTAATATTCAGCGCCACCGCCAGCTGTAGACTCAAATTTGCATGTGATGTCCGCTGTGGAATGGACAATCAGCGTAAATCCACTATCCTCTACCGTCTTGCAGGTCAGAATACCAATCTTTGTACCGGCACTGCTCTCTGCTGCCGCCAGCGCCTGCTGGACAGGGAATGCAACCAGTACGGTCAGAACAAGTCCTAAAGCATAGGACAGCATATGTTTCATTTTCATATCAAACGCTCCTTCATGTTTTTTTAACGATCCCATTTGCAGAGGATACCATCTATCTTTTAGACCAAATCTGCAATAAGTAAAGTCCCTCTTCAGTCGCTGGGCCAACTCATATCTGACAGTTGAGAAATTCCACACAATTTGTTTCTTGTTTATGGCATATTCTGCTCCAGCAGCCATACGGCATTTGCATGTGGCGGGTGCTGATAATTGGCGCATTCAGCACATGGGCGATCAGCATGCGCAGGCTGCCGGAATGCGCCACGATCAGGATATGTTCTTCGCTGTGGCGATTTGTTACATCTTCCCAGAAACTGGCGACCCGTTCTTGCAGTGCATCCATACTTTCACCACCCGGTATCTGTATGCCTTGCGGATTGGCCCGCCAGCGAGCCAGCATGCCCGGATATTTCTCCTCAATGGCTTCCATGGTCAGTCCTTCCCACTCTCCATAACGAAGTTCGGCAATACGCGCATCGATCTCGAGCGGAATGCCTGCCGATTCCGCCCACTGTCTGGCAGGCCCGGCACAACGTGGCAAAGGTGACGAGATAATCACATCCACGTCATCCTGAAGCGCTTCCCATACCATATCCATGGATGCCCTTCCGGCCGCAGTCAATGGATCATCGGTCTGGCCACGGTATTTGATGCCGCCTTCCAGTTCCCCATGCCGCAACAAATCCACTGTAAGCAACACCACCTCCCGATGACCAAAAACCTGCCCCTCAAGGGTGTCAGAATCCTGCCGGATACGTTAATCTGGCGGCAACCAGCCGAAAAACAAAGGACAGAACTGTGACAAACGACTTTGACATCCACGATCCGAAAAATGCGGCGGCTATGGAACATGTGCGCGCCCTGCTTCAATACATTGGCGACGACCCGGGCCGCGAAGGGCTGGAAGAAACGCCGGCACGTGTCCTTTCCGCCATGCAGGAGCATTTCAGGGGATATCTTGAAAACCCGAAAGAGCACCTGGAGAAAACCTTCGAACAGGTCTGTGGCTACGATGAGGTTGTGCTCGTTTCGGATATTGATGTGCACAGCCACTGTGAGCACCACATGGTTCCGTTTGTTGGCAAGGCCCATGTCGCCTATATTCCGAATGGCCGTGTCGTGGGCCTGTCAAAGCTGGCGCGCGTTGTTGAGGGTTATGCCAAGCGCCTGCAGGTGCAGGAAAAGTTGACCATGCAGATTGCCAATGCCATTGATGAAGTCCTGCAGCCCAATGGCGTTGCTGTGATCATCCAGTGCCAGCATTTCTGCATGTGCCACAGAGGTATCCACAAACCCAACTCATGGACAACAACGTCCAAGCTTACCGGTGCATTTCTGAACAACCCGTCATCGCGGCTGGAATTGTTCCAGTTGATCGGCATGGAAAAACGTCCGGGTTAATCTGCTTCTTCCGGGGGTTTCAGACCCTCATCTGCATGCAGAAAATGGCGCATCAGAAACGCTTCGTCAGCGGGCGACAGGTCGAATTGCTGACAGGCAGCTTCGACGGCTTCGAGCGAATAATCATGATCGCGCGCCAGCCAGCGGATCGCATTCCTGAGTGCTTCACCTTCAGGTTGAATGCCATGCTTCATCAATACCGATTATAGTACAGCTAGGGAGACTCTGAATCAGGCCATTCCATGAGATGACTGAGCAGGCCATCTTCTGCATCAGCCTCGGCAACCGCCAGTCCGCGCACGGAAATGCCTGCTTCATGCACTGAATCCTGCGTTCCGGAAATCAGTGGGTGCCACCAGTCAAGCGGCCTGCCTTCAGAACGCCTGCGGTAGGCACAGGTGTCCGGCAGCCAGTAATACGATGCCATGTCATCCAGCCGCATCACCCGGCAGGCAGGAACCTCCCGGCTGCGATTGGCATAATCCGTGCAACGGCAGCTATCCAGATCAAGCAGACGGCAGGCCACATTGGTCGGATAGACTGTGCCGTGCATATCGTCTTCCAGCCTGTGCAGGCAGCAGCGCCCGCAGCCATCGCAAAGCGCTTCCCATTCCTCCGCGTTCAGTTCATCAAGCGGCTTTTCCCAGAGTTTCATACGCAAATTTCACCACAGTAGCCGGTAAATTGCATGGCGGTTGTACCAATAGTGACTACGCGTTGCCTCATTGAAAAATGTAACCGAAGGCTCAGATACGTTGCCTCATATT